>JAEZSJ010000028.1 GCA_023443985.1 Verrucomicrobiota bacterium
CGAGATGGGCCGGACTCCCCAGCCGTCCCGACGCGGGCCCGCCGCGCGCCTAGGGCCGCGCCGCCCTGCGGCGGGGTCGCCCGCCGCCTCCCCACCGCCGGTTCCGGGTCGCCGGGCGCCCCCAGTCCGCCCGGGCGAAACACCCCGGAAAACCCGCTTCGGCGCGCCGGCCGTGGACCGCACCGGCGCGCCGCCGAGGTCGGCGCTGCGCCTTGCGTCTCCACGTTCCTTCTACAGAACGGCCGAGTGGCGCGGGATAATGTCCTTGCCGCGGCAGGCCCTTCGGCGTTCCCTCCCGTCACTGCGCCGGGGGCCGAACCGCGACGCAGTTCGCATCCCGATGCTTACCCTTTTGGCCAACGATGCACCCGGTGCCGCGCGGTCCTGCGGCGACGACAAGGGAGGAGTCCGGGCGTTCGCCCGGTTGGCCCCGTAGCCGCGCGGAGGAGTGCGCGGCGCCCGGCGGGAATTTCCGGTCAGTTGAACCCTCAACCTTCCACCCCGAACCAGGAGTAGCTCCCATGAAGGAATACGCAGCGCACGAGATCCGGAATTTCGCGGTCGTCGGCCATTCCGGGGCCGGCAAAACAATGCTCTGCGAGGCCATGCTGGCTTGCAGCGGCGCCATCCCGAAGCTCGGCAGCATCGCCCAGAAGACCACCGTCTCCGACTACCACGCCGGCGAACACGAGCACCTGATGTCGCTCCACACGACGTGCCTGCACACCGAGTGGCTCGGCAAGAAGCTGAACATCCTCGACTGTCCGGGCTACGCCGATTTCGCCGCCGACGGGCTCGGCGCGCTGCAGGCGGTCGACTTCGCGGTCATCGCGATCCACGGGGCACACGGTCTCCAGGTCGGCACCGACCAGGCGTGGAGCTACGCGACGAGGTTCGGTCTGCCCAAGATGATCGTGGTCAACGCGCTCGACAAAGAGAATACGCGGTTCGACGAGATCGTCGAGGAGGCGCGCGCCCACTTCGGCCCGAAGGTCTTCCCCCTGAGCCTCCCGCTCAACGCCGGCCCCTATTTCAACCGCGTCCTCGACGTGATGCGCAGCGAGGTCGTCACCTACGCGACCGACGGCTCCGGCAAGTTCAAGGAGGAGGCCGTCTCCGGCCCGCTCGCCGAGAAGGTCCGCGACCTGCACAAACAGGTGGTCGAGCTGATCGCCGAGAGCGACGACACGCTCATGAACAAGTTCTTCGACGAGGGCGGCACCCTCACCGAGGACGAGCTGCGCGCGGGCATCCACACCGCGATCCAGTCCGGCAACCTCGTGCCGCTCTTCGCCGTCTCCGCCGAGAAGGACATCGGCATCGCCCGCCTGCTCGACATCATCGCCAAATACGGCTCCTCGCCCGTCGACCGCGCCACCATCGCCGCCCACGACGCATCCGGCGCCGAGGTCGAGGTGAAGCTCGATCGCCCCGAGGCCGTCGTCCACGTCTTCAAGACCCTCGTCGAACAGCATGTGGGCGAACTCTCGTTCTTCCGCGTCTGCTCCGGCACGATCACCGGCAACATGGAGGTCTACAACGCCTCGCGGAAGACCAGCGAGCGCCTCGGCCAGCTCCAGGTGGCCAACGGCAAGACCCGCACGCCCGTCCCCAAACTCGGCCCGGGCGACATCGGCTGCGTCCTCAAGCTCAAAGATACCCACACCGGAAATACACTTTGCGCCCCCGGCCTCGCGGTCGAGCTCCCGAAGGTCGACTTCCCGAAGCCGAAGGTCCACGCCGCCATCGTGCTGAAGGTCCGCGGCGAGGAGGACAAGCTCGCGACCGGCCTGAACACCCTGCGCGAGGAGGATCCCACCTTCACCCACCGCTACGACGCCGAGATCCGGCAGCACATCCTCTCCGGCCAGGGCGACATGCACCTCCAGGTCGTCGCCGAGCGGCTCAAGCGCCGCTTCAACGTCGCCATCGACCTCGCCGAACCGCGTATTCCTTATCGGGAGACGATCCGCGGCAAGGCCGAGTCGAAGTACCGCCACAAGAAGCAGACCGGCGGCTCCGGCCAGTTCGCCGAGGTGTGGATGCGCATCGAGCCGCAGCCGCGCGACAGCGGGGTCGAGTTCACCGAGTCGCTCGTCGGGCAGAACGTCGACCGCGTCTTCGTTCCCTCCGTCGAGAAGGGCGTGAAGACCGCCTGCACCGAGGGCATCCTCGCCCACTTCCACGTGACCGACGTGAAGGTCGAGTTCTACGACGGCAAGATGCACCCCGTGGACTCGAACGACGTGTCGTTCCAGGTCGCCGGCTACTGGGCCTTCAAAGAGGCGTTCGCCAACGCGCGCCCCTGTCTGCTCGAGCCGATCTACAACATCGAGGTGCAGGTGCCCGAGGCGTTCATCGGCGCCGTCATGGGCGACATCTCCAGCCGCCGCGGCAAGATCCTCGGAGTCGACAGCGAGGGAGCGTTCCAGGTTGTGAAGGCGGTCGTGCCGCAGAAGGAGCTCGCAAAATACTCCACCGTGCTCCGCGCCCTCACGGGCGGTCGCGCGAACCACACCGAGAGCTTCGCCTACTACCAGGAGATGCCGGCCGAGTTCGAGAAGGTCGTCGTCGAGGAGCGGAAAAAGCAGTACGCCGCCGAACACGGCGGCCACTGACCCGTCCGCCCGGTCGCCCCCTGTCCCACGCCGGCGGCGACGACCGGGCGCCGGCTTCGCTCCCGCGCGGCACCGAGCCGGAGGCGGAAACAAACCAACCGGCGCCGCCCCCGCTACCACCGCGTCTCGATCCACACGGTCTGGCGCGGCCGCCCGCGCGCGCCGAGCAGCCATGCCCGCTGCCGCGTGGCGAGCCGCGCCTTCGCCAGCGACACGATGTCCGGGTCCGTCTGCCGCTCGCGGCGGACCGGCCCGGTATCCCCGTCCGCCACGTACTCGATCTGGAACGACCGTGCGCCGTTCACCGCCAGCCGGGTCGCTTCGACCCGGGTGATCCGCACCGCCACCGCCTCGCCATCGCGCAGCAGCCGGACCGCCCGCCAGCGTCGCCCGAGTCCACCGAAGAACATCCCGTACCCGACGCCGGCCGGCAGCATCGCGAGCAGCCCGATCCAACCATTCTCGTCGAACCGCGCCCCCACGGGCAGGGCCAGCTCCGGATGCCCGGACAGACACCGCACCCGCAACGCCGCCCCCTCGTCCCAGCGCGGCCCGCTGGTGTGGCAACGTCCCACCAGGCGACGCCCGTCCGGTGCACCATACGAGAACTCGTACGCCACGGCGCGATCGGTGTATGGCGAAGACGGATCGTCCTCCACGCGCTCGACCACCCCGGATACCTCGACCCCGTCCGGGAACGCCAGTCGCCACTGCTGCGGCAGCCGCCATGGGATGCTGACCGCGGCGATGATGGTGCCTAGAAATGTGAATACCGCCCCCACAGCGAGCCGGTTCAGCGAGGCCGCCTGCGCCTTCGCGCGCCAACGCAGCCGCCACGGCACCCGCCGCGGCCGGCGCGATGACAGGAACCCGTCCAGTCCATCGGAAACGCTGTCGGGTTCGGGCAACGGAGGGGGACGCACCGCGCGAGACTCGCGGATTGCCCGGCCCCAACAAGCCAATTTGCCGGCCCGGCGCGCCACGCGCGCGTATTCACTCCCCGGACCATCGACGCCACCCCGCCCTCGCGCGAGGCCTCACCGCCGCCCCAGAGAACGCCGTCCGTGCCCGGCGGACCGCGGGCGGAAACGGCAGACGGCCGATCGTCGGGAGGGGCGCGAACTCCCGCCTTGGTCCACGCTCCGGGCCCCCGGCGAACGATCCGGGGCGGCGGCGGCGCGTCGGATTGCGCCACGCCGCCTACCGCACCGCTGGGTGCTCCGCCAGTTGGCGAAGCGCACCGGCCAGCAGAGTCTTACCCGGCTCCATGCGGTGCCACGGCGACGCGCCGGAGGGATGCGGCAGCGGCAGCACGTCGAAGCGGTGCCCCCGCCACTCGGTCGGGAACACGTGGCCGATGCGTTCCGTGAGCAGCGCCGGCGTCAGAAACTGATTCATCGCCAGCTTGCCCACCGCGATCACCAGCTGCGGCTCGAGCAACTCGACCTCCGTCTCCAGCCAGCGAAGACAGTTCGTGATCTCGGTGTCGTCCGGCACCCGGTCGCCGCCCTCGGGCTTCTTGCCCGGGAAGCACCGGCAGACGGCGGCGAAGTAGACGCGGTCGCGCGTCTCGTCCTCGGTCCAGCCGAGCGCGGCGTTGAACCACTTGAAGAGCGTCTTGCCGGCCGTCCACGCGAACGGCTGGCCCAGCACCGGCTCCTTGTCGCCCGGTGCCTGCCCGACCAGCAGCACGCGGCTGCGCACCGGTCGGCCGACGACGACCGGCTTGTGCATCCGCGGACACAGCGTGCACGCGCTCAGCTTCGAGAGGTGGCGTTGGATCGGATCGACCGGCATCGCGACGACTCCAAGGGGCTTTCCTCGCGCCCGCCAGCCCGAAGCCCGCCTCTCGCCGCCGGTGTCCGCTGGAGCCCGCCAACGGCGCCCCCCCGCGCCCCAGTTCGCCGTGCTCACCCGAACGTCCCCGAGCTGCCCAGCGCCGCACTTCGCTCCCCACTCCCCGACACGCCCCCGCCCGCCCCCGACACGCCCCCGCCCAGGGAGGGCTGCACCCCGTCGATGTAACACAATGTATTACATCGGCCGCGCGGCTCCGCCTGACAAACACGCCACATCTCGTATCCATACTTCATGTCACTCGCACCCGACCCGACCAGACCCTCCCCGCTCGGAACTCTCGTGCTCGCACTGTGGGATGCGGTCTGCACGCCCTCGCCGCCAGACGCCGGACGTCGGCCCCGCCGAACCAAAGGCGCGCGTCCCGGCTACAACTGCACCCTGCGGCCCGGCGCCGACACGCCGCTCTGGAACGAGCTCGCGAGGATGACGCTCCCGCTCCTGCACAAGCGCGGCAGCAAAGCCCACCTCGCCCGCCTGCTCGGCCTGCCACGGCAACGCCTCACGGCGTTCTTCGTGCGCGGCTCCGCCACACCCGACGCCGAGCGGACCCTGTTGCTGCTCGTCTGGATCGCCCAGCGCCAACAAGGCAGGGACCTCGGCTGAGGCGCCGCCGGCGGCGGGGCGGCGAATGTAACATATTTTGTTACATTAGCCGTGTTGGCCCGCGGCCGTTGCTCCCGCCGGAGCTGCCCCCGCTAGAGGACAAACGCCAGCGGCAGATGCAGCGCCGCCCACAGGGCGAAACGGACCAGCCCGGCCAGGCGCACGCTGGCCGCGAGCGAGGAGAAGTAGATGCCCTTGGCGAGCGTGTTCATCATCATCGCCACGAGGATCGCCGCGACAAGGAGTCGCTCGGGCGCCGGGTTGCTCTGCACCAGCGATAGGATGAACGGGTCGATGTCCGCCACGCCCACCACCGCCGCGAGCGCCAGCAGCGCCGAGGCCCCGAAGTGCGCCTGCACGAGCTTCGTCACGACCATCAACACGACAAACAACAGCGCGAAACCGAGCGCCGGCAGGATCTCGAACGGGTTCTGCAGCGAGGCGACGGGGCCGCGCGCCAGCGGCTCCTGCGCGGGTCGCACGAACCACGCGAGCAGCAGGCCGGCCGCGGAGAGCACGGCCAGCTTCCAGGCGAGCGCGGGCACGAACGCCGTGTTGAGGAACGCCACGAGCGCCAGGATACGCAGGTACATCACGCTGCTCGCCAGCAGCGCGGCCTGCAGGGCGTGGTGCGCCTGTTCCGGCTGCCTCTGCGCGATCCTCCCCGCCGCCACGCTCACTGCCGTGCTCGAGACGATGCCGCCCGCCAACCCCGAAAGCCACCAGCCGAACTTCGCGCCGAGCTTCTTGATCATGAAGTAGCCGGCGAAACCGACCGACGACACCATCACCACGATCAGCCAGAGCTTGTGCGGGTTGACCGCAAACTTCGTGAACGCGCGGTCCGGCACCACGGGCAGGATCAGCGCCGTGACGATCAGAAATTTCAATACAGCGAGAAACTCCGCGCCGTCGAGCTTCTCCACCAACCCCTCGATGCGCGCCTTCTCGGAGAGCAGCAGCGTGCCGATGATGCCGAGCGCGAGCGCCACCCACGGGTCCGCCAGCGCCGCGAGCACGCCGATCGCAAACGTCAGCAGCACCGCCGCCTCGGTCGTCCACCCGATCCGGGCCTCGCGGATCTTCGCGAAATACTGCAGGGCCGCCAGGCCGGAGATCGCCAGCAGGCCGACCGGCACGGCGGCGGTCAGCCCGAGCGTGTGCAGCCAGGCGCAGGCGAACCCGAACAGGCTCACGATCGTGAAGGTCCGCACGCCGGCGAACACCCGGCCCTGCTTGACGGCCCCGGAGCGCTCGCGCTCGAGGCCGATCAGGAAACCCAGCGCCAGTGCGAGCACGAAGCGCAGTTCGGACTGAAATTCGTCGGGGAGCATGGGGCGAACGGCGCGGGGCGCGCCGTTCACCGATCACCTTGTCCCCTGCGGCAGGGCAGACAAGCCCGCGTCACGCCTGCGGGCGGCGCCGCGCGGGAGGCGACCGCGCGGACCGGCAACCCCGCTCAATGCGCGGCCGCGTGCCGCGCCCCGAGTGCGCGCAGAGTCAGCCGCTGCTTGCCGAAAGGTTTCACCTCACCGCGGGTCTGCGCCTCGAGCGCGGCGCCGGCGACGATCAGCAGGAGCGCGTCGAAGAGGGTGGTTTCGGACGGTGGTTCGAGATGGCGGTTCGGAGTGGTCTTCATGGTAGTGTGTTGGTGATGCGGACCGCCCGGAGGGGACGTTCACGCAGGGTTGGTTGAGAGCATCGCCCGCTCGTATTGCAAAGAACGCGCCAACCGGTGATTTCCCTGCAACTTTTCCGCCGCCGGCGGGTGCTGAGAGGCATGAAAACCTCTCTGAAAGTCGCGCTTCTCCTTGGCTGCATGGTGCTTCTGCTTCTCGCCCTGCCGGCCGTCGCCACCCATTTCTGCGGCGGGCTCATGGGCGGCCTCGCCGCGCTGGGCCTCCTGCTCGTCGGGGGTGTCCTGTTTCTGGGATTGCTCATCATCGGGGGTGGGACGGCGGCCGCGGTGGTGCTCGCGCTCCTGCTCGCCCTCGGTTGTGTGGCCCTCGCGGTGCTGCTGCCGATCGCGCTGCCGGTGCTGATTGTGGCGGGTGTGATCTCGCTGCTGGTCAAACTTGCGCGCCGGAGCACGCGCCCGGCCTTGACCACCACCGCCTGACGCAGGTTCCACACGATGCCACGGGCCCCCGAACACCTCGGCGGTTGCGTCGCCGTCGCGCTGCGGCCAAACCGCCCTTGATGAACTGGAAGGAGCTCTGCCGGGTCGCGCAGGAAACGATCGCCCACACGCGCACCAGGCTGCCCGACGAGATCCGTGCCCTCGCGGAGAGACTGCCGGTCTCACTCGAAGCGTTTCCCGAGGGGCCGATGCTCGAGGACGAGAACGTCGAGCCCGACATCCTCGGGCTCTTTGTCGGCCCACCTCACGGGCAGGAGGCCACCGCCGAACCCGGCCCCCCGCCACAGATCCTGCTCTTCCTCGAGAATCTCTGGGACGAGGCCGACGGCGATCCGGCCCGCTACCGCGACGAGGTGCGCATCACCTACCTGCACGAACTCGGCCACTACCTCGGTTGGGATGAGGACGAGGTGGCGCGCCGCGGCTTGGCCTGATCACACCCCCGGCTCGCGATTGCGTCGCAGGGTCTCGATCAGGCGCACCGCCACGAACCCCAGCAGCGCCACGACAAAGAACACCAGCAGCACCCACGCGAGCCCCTGCAACGCGCCGATGACCGTGCGGTAGATCTCGAGGGTCCAACGGGCCGGTGTCAGATCGAGGATTGGCGCCTTCTCGTTGTAGGCCGGCGTCGAGATGAAGCGTTCTAGTTGGTGGATACGAACGCCGCTCGAGATCCCGACGACGAGCAACGCGAACTTCAGGTAACGCACCCAGGCCGACGAGATCTCGTCCTGGATGACGCGTTTCAAGATGCGCTCGGCCGCCGTCTCGAAGAAACGCGAGGTGAGCCACGAGACGAGGAAGGCGATCCCGAAGGTCGCGAGGAGCAGAGTGTAGAACATGGGAGGAGGGAGTTGGAGGGGGGGGACGTTGAACGGGACACGAACGGAAACGCGCCTACGGGCACACTCGGCAGCGCATGGGGAGTCACGGGGCTCGTGGTTCGACCTGCGCCACCGCGCCGGCAGCAGCCCTCGATCGGGCGACTCCGCGGCCTGCGACCAGAACCCCGAGAAGCGCGCCGAACTCGGCAAGGGCGAACGCACCCGCGCCGGTGTAGCCGGCGCGGTGCACGATCTTCGCGTCCGCCCTGCCCTCCTTCACCCGTTGCTTGAACGCCTCGAGCTCGCGCTGGAGGGCTGCGGTGAGATCGGCCGTGGCGCCGTCAAAGCCGGCGGCGCTGTCGGCACGCATCTGGCGGCCAACGTTCACCAGTGCCGCCGAGGCCTTGCTCTGGTGCGTGCCAGGCGCACGGAAAAGCAGCGCGCGGCTGCGGATGTCGTAGACCGAGGCCTCCATGAGCGTGTGCGTGTCGTTGCGATTTCCGTGCACGAAGTACGCGCCGACGATTGTCCAGTAGGCGAGCGCGCACCGATTCTCGTCGGTGAACTGCGCCTGGTCGTAGCCGACGAGCACCATCACATCGATGCCCAGCAACCCGCGGAGCTGGTCGAGGTTCGCAAAACCACCGGCGGGGCGCAGGTAGCTCTCCGGCACCACCTCGATTGAATGCACGAACGGCATCGCACGGAATTCGGCGGCCACGCGCTCGAGAAGCACCTGCTTCTGCATCGCGGAGATCCCCGCCTCGCGGCCGCTCTCCGGGACAAACGCCAGTCCCACCCGCAACGGCAGGGCCAGCTCGGGCGTGGACGGAGCGACGAGCGGTTGTTCATCGTCCGGATACAGAAACGTCACGACGCTGCTCGCGCGATGCGCGGTGCGCCCCGGCCAGAAGGCGCAGCCGGAGGTGAACAGACAAAGGGTCAGCAAGAACACGGCAGGTGCCGCACGGTGTAACTTATTCATGGATTCAAACTCGGAGATTGGGGCGGAAACGCGAAGCGCGGCCCGGGCTGGACGGGAGACAGCCCGGGCCGCGGGTTCACCTCATTCCTGTTCGCGCTCGCGGCGTTTGCGTTCGCTCACGCGCACGAGGGCGAAAGCCGTGAGAAGGGTGAGGATCAGTGCAAGGGCGCTGCCGCGGTCGAAGGCGCCACCACCACCGCCGCCGCCGACCGAGTGCGCGGGACGCGAGAAGGCCGGCTGCGCCTGGTCGACACGAGCGTCGCGGGCGGGCTGCGCCGCGCGCACGGCCTGCGCCTGGCGCTCCGTCGCCACGCGCTGCTGGTTGCGCCGGTCGATGCCGCGCTTGGCGAAGGAGGCGTCGTCGAGCACGACCATGGCGGTCTGGTCGTTAACAATCTGGTACGAAGTGCCGAGGTCGCAGATGGCGGCGTCGGCCTCCTTCGGGTCGATGTCGCCGCGGTCGCGGGCAGTCTCGATCTGTTCGACAAGGCTCATCGCCCAGAGGCGCTCGATCTCGGGGTTCTCGATGTCGGTCTCGGGGAAGTTGAACGTGGTCGCGTACGTCTTGTCCTCGCCGGTCAGGCGGGCGCGGAGTTCGACCCGGGCCGGACCGGCCTGCTCGTAGCGACCGAAGACGACGAGCTGTTGGCCGCGGTAGAGCTTCCCGGGATAGTCGCCGGTGGTCTCGGTCACGCGCACGCCGGTGATCTTGAGCTGGGCGTCGTGCATCGCCTCGAAACAGATCTTGGATTTCGCGAGCAGGATCTGCCCGAGGATGTCGTCGTCGTTCGACACGCCGGCGTAGAAACCGCCGCTCGTCTCGGCGACCACGCGCAACAACGGCCAGTTGGCGCTGTTGCCCATGAGGAAGCCGAACACGCGGATGTCCTTCTGCCGGAGCAGCTCGGCGAATTTCTTCGGCTCGACGATGCCGGTGTTCGTCACGCCGTCGGTCACGAGCACGAGCGAGGTGGCACGGTCCGCATCCGTTTTCTGGAGCCCAAGCGCGAGGCCGTCGAAGAGGTTGGTGCTGCCGCCCGCGGCGAGGTTCTGGACGGTGGCGAGGGCGCTCTGCACGGCCTCCGGCGAGGCGGCGGTCCAGGGGAGGAGCTCGCGGGCGTTCTCGTTGAACGTCACGATGCGGAAACGGTCCTGGGGTTTCATCTGTCCGAGGGCCTTGCCCACGCCGCGGGCGAGCGCGGCGATCTTGCCCTGCATGCTGCCGGACACGTCGAGCACGTACACGTAGTCGGCGCCGTTGGTGAGCGGCTGGAGATCGGCGCCGGGCGTCACGACCATCATGAAGGTGCCGGGCTTGTCGCTCGCCGCGCGGTACGGGATGAGCTCGATACGGCCGGGCAGGCCGTCCTGCAACCGATAGTAGAATACGAAGTCGCGCTCGAGTCTCGCGCCGGCGCGGTCGAGCTTCACGCGGTAATGGCCGTCGGCGAGCTTCTCGACGGCGGTCGCGGTCTCGAAGCCGGGCACGCGCACATCGGCGATCGGGGCGGCGCTCTTCAGCTCGAGCGCGATCGAGAGGTTGCCCTCGACCTGCTTGTTCTGGGTCCAGAACGAGGCACCGGCGTCGTCGGTCCCGCCGTCCTCGAGCGGATAGAGGTAACGGCCGATGCCGGTGTCGATCTCAAGCGGCTGGTAGTACACGAAGCGCACCCGCGTCTCGGCGCCGGCGCGCACGGGCGAGACGCGGAACTCAAACGTCTGATAACTGTTCTTGGCGGCGAGACCGGTGTCGTTGCCGGCCGCCTTCTCCTCTTCGTAGACCTGCGTGGCCTGGGCCTTCGGGAGCACCTCGCCCTGCAGCTCCTTCTCGCCGGCCCAGATGGTCATCTCGGACAGGCTGGCGCTTTTCGGCACCGGAAACGCGTAGATCGCCTCCAGATCCTGCGCGTTCGGATTGAAGAAGGTCTGCGTGACCTCGGTGCGGGCAAAGCCGTTGTTGATCACGATGTCCACGTGGTGGTCGCGGATCTGGATCGGCGAATGGGTCGCGCCGACCGGCGTCAGGGTGCCGGCCGCGAAAGCGGACGTGGCCACGCCCAACAACCCGGTGGCAGCGAGAAACAACGAGCGGATGGTTTTCATAGTGTGCATTTGGTGAACAGCACCCGTTTTGCTCACCCCATGCCAAGTGCGGCCCTGCGGACGGCGGCCATTCTCCATCAACGGCTTCCGCTTAACTCGACGGTCGTCGACTTAAGCGGTAATGCCATCTTATGTCTGTTGCCTTTCATAATTTGTCGGGCCACCGTTCGCGCAATGAGCCTGTTCTCCAGCAGCGAGGCCGGTTTCGCGGACGCCATCTCCCGGCTGATCTACGCGAACCCGTTTCTCCCGGAGCGCATCGAAGCGGAACGCGATGCGCTCGCGACGGACTTCGTGGGCGAAGGGGCCGAGTGGAATCTTCAGCCGGCGGAGAACGAGTCCGGCGCCACCGCCGCACCGCCCAATCTCGCCCTCATCCGCCGGCGAGTGGATGCGCTCGTCGGTCGGGCGGTCGCCGCGTGGCCGGCGCCCGGAAACCGTCCGCCGCCAGCCGCCGATGGTGATCGTTTCGCGGGCCTCGCGCTCTTCGCCGTGTTTCATCGTTACTGCGCGCGGTTCGACGAGACGCTCGCCGGTGCGGAAAACACGGCCGCCTTCCGGGCGCCGTACTATCGCGAGTTCGCCGCCGAGGTGGAGCAACTGCTCCGCCGACCCGGCGTCACCCTGCTCGAGGAGTGTCCGCCGGAGTCGTTGTTCGCCTTCTTCTTCCAGGTGCGGCGCGCGTTCGTGCACATCCACCGTTCGCTCGTCGGCGCCTCGCGGCCGATGGCGCGACTGCGGGCGGCGATCTGGGAGTCGTTGTTCACCCATGACATGCGGCGCTACCGCCGCTGCCTCTTTGCGCGCATGGGCGAGATCACGACTCTGGTCACGGGCGAATCCGGCACCGGCAAGGAGCTCGTCGCCCGCGCCCTCGCGTTGTCGCGACACCTGCCGTTCGATGTGCGCCGCGGGGTCTTCGCCGGCCACCCCGAGCAACTCTTCTTCCCGCTGAACATCGCCGCGCTTTCGCCGACCCTCGTTGAATCCGAACTCTTCGGACACCGCCGCGGCGCGTACACCGGCGCCCTCGCCGACCGCGCGGGCTGGCTCGAGGTGTGCCCGGCTGAAGGCACGGTCTTCCTCGACGAGATCGGCGAGGTCGACGCCTCGATCCAGGTGAAACTGCTCCGCGTGCTCCAGTCGCGCACGTTCCAGCGCCTCGGCGAGAGCGAGCCGCGCCGTTTCGCCGGCCGCATTGTCGCCGCCACCAACCGCGACCTCGAGGCCGAGATCCGCGCCGGCCGGTTCCGCGAGGATTTCTTCTTCCGCCTCTGCGGCGACCAGATTGCCGCTCCCTCGCTGCGCGAGCAACTCGCCGACACCCCCGGCGATCTCGCGCTGCTGGTGGGCGTCGTCGCGCGCCGGCTCGTGGGCGACGTCGAGGCACCCACCGTGGCCTGTGAAGTTGTTTCATGGATTCAACGTGAGCTCGGCGCCGCCTACCCCTGGCCCGGCAACTTCCGCGAGCTGGAGCAATGCGTGCGCAACATCCTCCTCCGGCGTGAATATCACCCGCGCACCGCCGGCCGCAGCCGCGATGCCGCACCCGACTGGGACACGATCTTCGCGACCGGGTCCTGGACCGCGGAGCAATTGCTCACCCACTACTGCCGCAGCGTCTACGCACGCACGAAGAACATCGAGGAGACCGCCCGCCGCCTCGACCTCGACCGCCGCACCGTGCGCGCGAAACTCCGCGACCGCGCCTGAATGCCACCAGCACCACCGACGCGCCTCCAGTGAGGCGCGCAGGACGCGTTTTGCCTCGCCACCGGCAACCGCCCGTAGTCGAGTGCCGGAACAGCCGAGCCCCTGATGCGCAGGGGAGTAGAC
>JAEZSJ010000042.1 GCA_023443985.1 Verrucomicrobiota bacterium
GCGCTGGAGGAATTGCGGGAAGTGTCCGCGTTCAGGCAACGATCTTGCCGTTCTGGTAGACGACCTTGCCGGCGACGATCGTGGTCTTCACCCGGCCGCGGAGCGAGCGCCCGTGCCACGGGGAGTTCGACGACTTGCTGAAACCCTCGGTCGCATTGTAGGTCCACTCCTCGTCGGGATCAAAGAGGACGATGTCGGCCGCGGCCTCGGGCGAGAGGGTGCCGGCGGGGAGCTTGAGCACCTGCGCGGGCTTGATCGTCATCAACTCGACCAGGCGGCGGAGCGTGAACTTGTTCTCCTTCACCAGCGTCTGGTGGGAAACGGCGAACGCCGTCTCCAGACCGAGGATGCCGAAGGGCGCGTGGTCGAACTCCTTGTCCTTCTCGAAGTTCGTGTGGGGCGCGTGATCGGTGGCGAGGCAGTCGAGGGTGCCGTCGCGCAGGCCTTCGATGAGGGACCGGCGGTCCTCCTCGGTGCGCAGCGGCGGGTTCATCTTGAAATGGGTGTCGTAGCCCGCGACCGCGCTGTCGGTGAGCGCGATGTGGTGCGGGGTGGCCTCGGCGGTGATCGGGACGCCGCGGGCCTTGGCGCGGCCGACGAGCTCGACGGAGTACTTCGAGCTGATGTGCTGGAGATGGATCTGGTGGCCGGTGTAGGTCGAGAGGATGACGTTGCGGGAGACGATCACGTCCTCGGCGGCGTTGGGCCAGCCCTTCAGACCGAGCTTGGTCGACATGTAGCCCTCGTTCATGACCGCCCCCTGCGTCATGGCCGAATCCTGACAGTGGTCCATGACCGGGATGCCGAACATCTTCGCGTATTCGACGGCGCGGCGCATGAGCTCGTTGTTCTGCACGCACATGCCGTCGTCGGTGATGGCGACGCAGCCGGCCCGGGCGAGCGAGCCGATGGGGGCGAGTGCCTGGCCCTTCATGCCTACGGTGATGCAGCCGGTCGGATACACGTGCACAATGGCGGCGCGTTCGATCGCATCCTGGATGAACTGCACGGTGCCGGCGTGGTCGACAGGCGGCGTGGTATTCGGCATGCAGACGACCGAGGTGAAACCGCCGGCGGCGGCGGCGCGGCAGCCGGTCTCGATGGTCTCCTTGTGCGTCTGGCCGGGCTCGCGGAAATGGACGTGGATGTCGACGAAACCGGGCGCGGCGACGAGACCCTTGGCGTCGATCTTCTGCGCCTTCTTCTTCTTTTGCTCGGCGGTGAGCTTGGCGACGATCTTGCCGTCGACGGCGAAGAGGTCGCCCTTCTCGTCTCGCTTGTTGGCGGGATCGATGATGCGGGCGTTGGAGATCCAGAGAATCTTGGACATGGCGGGAGGCGCGGGCGCGGAAGGTGGCGGGGTGGGGCGGTTACTCGACGTGCTGGCCGATCTTCTCGGGATCGCCGCCGGCGCAGAGGTAGAGGATGGCCATGCGGACCGCGATGCCGTTGGTCACCTGCTCGAGGATCACCGAGCGGTCGGAGTCGGCGAGGTCGCTGTCGATCTCGACGCCGCGGTTGATGGGGCCGGGGTGCATGATGATCGCCTCCGGGCTGAGCCAGCTCGCGCGGGTCTTGTTCAGGCCGAACATGCTGGTGTACTCGCCCAGCGAGGGGAAGTGGGAGGAGTCCTGCCGTTCGTGCTGAATCCGGAGCAGCATGACGACATCGGCGTCGGCCAGGGCGGACTTCAGGTTGTGCGACACCTCGACGCCGAGCCCGACGAACCAGTGGGGCACGAGGGTCGAGGGGCCGACGACCGTCACCTTCGCGCCGAGCTTGGTGAGCAGCCAGATGTTCGAGCGCGCGACGCGGCTGAAGAGGATGTCGCCGAGGATGCAGACCTTCCTGCCGGCGAGGGTGGTGTGGCGCTCGCGGATCGTGTAGGCGTCGAGCAACGCTTGGCTGGGATGCTCGTGGGCGCCGTCGCCGGCATTCACCACGGGGATGTTGAGGCGCTGGCTGAGGTAGAGCGGCGCGCCGGCGGCGGCGTGACGGACGACCATCATGTCGACGCCGAGCGCCTGGATGTTCTGGGCGGTGTCGCGGAGCGTCTCGCCCTTGGTGGTGGAGCTCGCGGCGGCGTCGAACGAGACGACGTCGGCGCCGAGGCGTTTGGCGGCGGTCTCGAAGGCGAGGCGGGTGCGCGTGCTCGGCTCGAGGAAGAGGTTGACGACGGTCTTGCCGCGGAGGGCGCCGAGCTTCTTGGCCCCGCGGTCGAGGAAATGGCGGATGGTGGCGGCGGTCCCGAGGATCGTCTCGATCTCGTCGCGGGAAAGCTCTTCGATGCCGATGAGGTGTTTGCGGGTCCAGCGCATGGGTGGGTGCGGCGGGGTGCAGAGTTGCTGCTGCGCGTGCCGTGGTCGGTGTTTGTGGAACCGCGGGAATGGCCGGTCAAAGCGGAAAAGGGCCGGTCGCGAGCCGACAGTGACCATGCGAAAGACGGGCTGGCCAACGGGGAGCCGGGGCGATTGGTTACGGCCGCGCGGATTCGCGACGGCGCATGAAGAAGAAACTGGCAGTGACTCTCACCTCCTCGGCGTTGCTGGCCGGCCAGCTCGCCGCGCAGGATCGCGAGGCGATCCGCGGGCAGTTGGCGGGGATTCTGCCGGCCGAGAAGGCCGAGCCGGCGATGAGCGCCATGTGCTACGAGATCGCGGTTGCGCCGGAGCGGTTCGAATACGTCTGCCCGGTGTGCGGCGAGCGTTCCTTCCGTATCGAGGGGGAGGGCGTGATCAGCGAAATGGAACTGGTGTCGTGCCGCCGGCTGTGGCGGGAGCTGCCGTCGCGGGAGCGGTTCACCCTCGACGAATCCGGCTTCTGCCGGAAGTGCCGGCCTGCCGCCGCCAAGCCGGAGTTGATCCTGCAAGTGCGCTATGACGACGGAAGGACGGAGGCCGTGCACGGGGTCCATCCCGGTGTCCTGAAGCTACTCGCCGAGGTGCTGCGCGGCCGCAGCCGGGCGGACTCAGCGGAGGTCCGGCAGTCCGAGCTCAAGGCGCTGACGCGTATTAGTGAACTTGTTGCGGTGGTGGAGAGTGAAGGCACCAGGCGCGAGTCGCAGCCGTGAAGAATACGACCATCGTCCTCACCGTCGCCGCGACTACGCTGCTGGGGGCGTCTCCGGGATCCTTCGCGGCGGGCGGTGTTTCCGGCACCGCGTCGACGCCGCCGAGCGCCGCCCGGCTCGCCACGCTCAACCGGGCGGAAGTGCGCGCTCTGCTGGCGAAGATCGAGCAGGCGGAGCGTCCGGAGCCCCAGAGGGGTGCGATGTGCTACAAGATGGCGCTGCCGCCGAATCGGGCCGAGTACGTTTGCCCGACCGGCGGAGAACGCACGCTCCACGGCGAGACGTCGGCGGCCGTCGTCGAGCGGGAGGTGCCGGCGTGCCGGCGGCTATTCCGCGCGCTGCCGCAACGCGGGACGATGCAGCTGGACGAGTCGTCGTTCTGCCGGAAGTGCCGGCCCGAGGCCACGGCCGCGGCGTTGGTCCTGACGATCCGCTTCGACGATGGCACGACGAACGTCGTGCGCCGGGTAACCTCGGCTGACTTGCGCCTGCTGGCCGGCGCACTGGCGGGCAAGCTCGTCGGGGAGACGATTACCGAAGGCGAAGAGCCGCTGAAGGACAACTTGCCGCGACTACGCGAGCTGCTTGGCGAGAAGGCGGCGCAGTGAGCGCGACGAGGAGCATCTCAAAATGAAGAAATCCCAACTGGCGGTGACGCTCACGGCCTCGGCGCTTGCAATGACCGAGAGTGGTTGTGGTGTTGCTGGTGCCCCGAAAGACACGGCTCACAACAACTCCCGCCAGATGGCTCCGACAGAAGCGACAGCCGCGAAATGGGCGGCGCTCAGCAGAATGGAAATGCGCGGGCTCCTGACGGCTATCGAGCAGGCGAAAGAACCGGAGCCCCAGATGGGCGCCATGTGCTACAGCCCGTTTTTCGCCCCGGCGCAGCTCGACTATATCTGCCCACAATGCGGCGAGAAAACGAAGTATGCCGACGACGGTAGGTTCGACATGGCGGAAATGGTGCGTTGTCGGGCGGTCTTTCAGCGGATTCCGCGGCATGAGGCAATGGCTCTCGACGAGTCGGAGTTCTGCCGGAACTGCCAACCTCATGACACGGCGCCACAATTCAGGCTCATCCTTCGTTTCGACGATGGCACAACCTGCATAACCACAGGGGTGACTTTGGCGGATATCCAGTTGCTGGAGGCTGCTTTGAAAGGCGAGAAAGCCGTCGACGGTCCGGCTTCCGAAGTAAAGTCGGTTTGCAGCCAGCTACCGCGGCTGCGCGAACTGCTCGGCGAGAAGGCGAAACCGTGAGCGTTTCATCACGCCTCGCGCCGTCGTTCCTGCCCGCCACGGGCGTGCTGGAGATGACGTACCGTTGCAATCACGTGTGCGGCTTCTGCTCATGCCCATGGTACGCGCCGGGCGGGCGCTATGCGACGCGGGCTGAGATGGCGGCGGCGGAGTGGTGCGCGACGATCGACCGGTTGACGCGGATGGGAGTGTGCAACCTCGCGTTCACCGGCGGCGAGGCGCTCTTGAAGGAGGGATTGTTCGATATCATCCGTCATGCGGGGCGCTGCATGGTCGAGCACATCGAGACGCGCGGCGGCGAACTGGTTTCCGAGTTCAAGGCGCCGAACCTGTACTTGATTTCCAACGGCACCGCGGTCACGCCGGAGGTGTTGGAGTTCTGCCGCGAGCATCGGGTGCAGCTGAGCATGAGCCTGCCGGGGCTGGCGACGCTGCGCGAGCACACGGGCATAGGCGACCCGGACCAGATCCTCGGCAGTTTTCGCGCGGCGAGGGCGCTGGGGATGCGGACGGTGGTCAACATCACCGTGACGAAGCGCAACCTGCCGGAGCTCTACCAGACGATCGCGGCGGCGTTCCTGGCCGGGGCGCAGCAGTTGTTGTTGAACCGGTTCCTGCCCGGCGGGCGCGGGCTGGAGCATCGCGACTGGGTGCTCAACGCCGATGAAGTCCGCGAGATGCTCGCCGTGGCCGAGGAGGCGCTGACCGACGCCGGGCGGTTCGGCTCGGTCGGCACGGAGCTGCCGCGCTGCATCGCCGATCCGGCCAAGTACAAGCGGCTCACGGTCGGGACGCGCTGCTCGGCGGCGCAGGGTTTCTTCGTGGTGGGACCGGCGGGATTCGTGCGGGTGTGCAACCACTCGCCGGTCGATCTCGTGCACGTCTCCGCGATCGAGACGCTGAAGACGCACCCGTACTGGCGGCGGTTCACGCAGCGCGACTACCTGCCAAAACAGTGCGGCGGGTGCGCGCTGGCGGTGGAATGCGACGGCGGGTGTCGCGAGGCCGCGCACGTGGTGGGCGGCGCGGTGGACTCGCCGGATCCGTTGCTCGCGGACGGTGCGGGTTGCCGCGGCTGAGGCCCGCACCCGTATTGCGGGCGGAGCGGGCGTGGCGTCAGCGCTTCGGGGCGGGGAGCGGCTTGAGGTAGTGGTCGAACCAGTGTCGGATGCTCTCGAGCGAGTCGGTGATGGTCTGCTGCACGGCGACGGCGTAGAGGTCGAGGAAGACAACGGCGTTGACCATGTAGTCGCTCTCGGTCGCGTGGCGAAGCCGCTGCACCATGGCGGCGTTCACGACCTGTACGTTGTGGTAGATCTCCTGCAGCCCATGGAGGTCGAAGTCGGGGGACTGCCCGGCGTGCGCGCGGAAGTATTGGGCGAGCAGGTACATCGACGTGGCGCGGTAGATCGTCTCCTCGCGGCTGGCCAGCGGGAGGTGGAAGCGCGCCATCGGGCGGAAATAGGCCAGGTGTGGACAGCCGCTCACCGAGTTGATCAGGCCGAGCATCGAGCCGATGGCGCGCTGGGCGCTGGTCTGCTGCGACATTGTGCGTTCGGCGCTCACCACCTCGACCCGCACAAGGTCCCACGAGAGGAGTCCGTCGAGACGGTGGACGACGGGCACGAGGCTGGCGGCGAGCGGGCAGCGTTCGTGCGTTGCGGTGTTCAGCGGGCAGTTGGCGCACCGGTGGTTGCCGAGCTCCGTCCATCCGGGCATGAAGAGCGGCTGGGTGGTGGTGAGCTCGAGGGTTTCGGCATCGAGCTGGAAGAGGAAGACTTCGCGGGAGCCGTCCGGCAGGGTGAAGATGTACTCGATATCCTTGGTGGCCATGGCTTGGGGGTGCGCCCCCAGCGAGGCGTGTACGGCCCGGAACGTCAACGCCACGCTGCGGGCCGCTCGGCGGCGGTCCCGATCGGCTCTTGTCTTTTCCGCGGTCGTGGCGCCTGATCGGCGCTCATTTTTCCGCCATGGCCACGAACAAAGTCCGCGTCCGTTTCGCTCCCAGCCCGACCGGGTTCTTCCATATCGGCAGTGCCCGCACCGCGCTGTTCAACTGGCTGTACGCCCGCCATACCGGCGGCACGTTCGTGCTGCGTATCGAGGACACCGACAAGGAGCGCAACAGCGAGGATTTCCTCAACGTCATCTACGACAGCCTGCGCTGGCTGGGCATGGAGTGGGACGAGGGCCCCGGCAAGGGCGGGGACTTCGGTCCGTACCGTCAGAGTGAGCGCGACCCGGTGTACCGCGAATACCTCGCGAAGCTGACCGCCGCCGGCCGCACCTACGAGAAGGACGGCGCCATCTACTTCAAGCTGCTCGGCGAGCGTTCGGAGGTGTACGACGATCACCGCAAGAAGACTGTGACGAAGGTCGCCGCCGCGCCGGCGATCATCGACGACTGCATCCGCGGCCGCGTCGAGCGGGCCGAGGACGAGGATTTCGTCATTGTGCGCTCGGACGGGAACCCGGTGTTCCACTTCGTGAACGTTGTCGACGACATCGCGATGCAGATCACCCATGTGATCCGCGGCGAGGACCACCTGTCGAACACGAGCAAGCACGTGGAGCTCTTCAAGGCGTTCGGGGTGACGCCGCCGAAGTTCGCGCACATCCCGCTCATCCTGAAGTCCGACGGCCCGGGCAAGATGTCGAAGCGCGACCGCGGCGCGTTGATCGAGGAGTACCAGAAACGCGGGTTCCTGCCGGAGGCGGTGGTGAACTTCCTGTGCCTGCTCGGATGGAACCCCGGCGACGACCGTGAGAAGATGCCGATCGCGGAGATCATCCGGCTGTTCGACCTGCCCGGTGTGAACCAGAGCAACGCCCGCTTCGATGAGAAGAAGATGGCGCACATGAACATGCTCTACGTGCTCGAGCAGCCGGCGGAGCGGTTCGTCGAGCTCGCTCGCACGCACCTCCAGCGGCACAACGTGTCCGCCGCGCTCGCGGCGGAGGCGGACTATTTCCGCGAGGTCATGCTGCTCAGCCAGCCGAAGATCAAGGGGCTGGAGGAGTTGCCCGCCTACACCGCCTATTTCTTCACCGAAGACTTCGCGATCGACGAGAAGGTGCGCGCGAAGGTCATGGGCAAGGGCGACCCGAAGGCGCGCCTGCGCGAGCTGGTCGAGGTGCTCCGCTCCGCGGACTTCGGCTCCGATGCGGCGATCGAGGCTTGCATCAAGGAATTGGCGACCAAGAACGCCCTCGGCTTCGGCGACTACCAGGCGGTGGCGCGACTGGCCGTCTCGGGCACCAACGTGGGGCCGTCGATCACCGGCATGTTCCGGGTGCTCGGTCGCGAGCGGGTGCTGACGCGGCTCGAGCGTTTCCTCGGCACGGCCTGAAGAGGGGGCCAGGCGGACGCGCGGGCGCGGCGATCACACCGCCGCGCGAGGCCGCCGATTGAAGTGTGTCGGGCGACGATCCGCTGAGACGAACTCGGCAGGGGCCGTGCGCCCGGGCCGGAGCGTTCGGGGGGGCCGGGCGGGCTCCCGTCCACGACACCAACCCACCACGGGAACCGGTGCCAACGCGGTTGCGGCGGAGGGTGTGGGTGAAAATGCACAGGGGGACCGTTGCCGCCGCCGGGTGGCCGCACTGGAACCCGGAGCGGGGCAGGGGGGAGTCCCAGCGCGGGCGGCGCTTGGCACATGGCGTGCTTTTTTGGCGCGTCTCCTCGCCTTGGGCGAAGCGGACCACACCCGAAGCCTGCTCCACCAACCTCCAGTGCAACCTCCCATGAAGAACAGCCTCATACCGGGCACAGCCAGGATCACGAAGGCCGTGCTGCTCATCCCTCTGCTCGCCGCCGCGGCGATGCACGGTGAAGACGCCGTCGCGGCCGCGACCGAAGCGGCGAAATACGCGGACCTCGACGCGTTCAAAGCCTCGGCCGGATACGGCCAGTTCACGACCCACAACCTGTGGATGATGATCGCCGCCGGACTGGTGTTCATCATGCACCTGGGGTTCGCGACGCTGGAGACCGGCCTCACGCAGTCGAAGAACACGGTGAACATCCTGTTCAAGAACACGATGATCCCGTGCATCGGCATCCTCACCTACGCGATCATGGGCTTCAACCTCATGTACCCGGGATCCGACCACGCCGGCGGCATCTTCGGCTTCGCCGGGTTCGGCGTGTCCGTGGCCGACCCGGTCGCGGGCCTCACCGACGCCTACAACGCGGGCTACACCTACTGGACGGACTTCCTCTTCCAGGCGATGTTCGCGGCCACCGCGGCGACGATCGTCTCCGGGGCGGTCGCGGAGCGGGTGAAGCTCGGCTCGTTCCTCGCCTTCTCCACGATCTTCGTGATGATCGTGTATCCGATCGCCGGTTTCTGGAAGTGGGGCGGCGGCTGGCTGTGGACCGCCACGGACGGCGGCTACGTCATCAAAGGCACCTCGCTGCCCGGCTTCTACGACTTCGCCGGCTCGACGATTGTGCACTCGATCGGCGGCTGGGGCGCGCTCGCGGGAGTGCTGCTCCTCGGACCGCGGCTGGGCAAGTACCTCGCCAACGGTCGCATGAAGCCGATCCTCGGCCACAGCATGCCCTTGGCGACCATCGGCGTGTTCCTGCTCTGGCTGGGGTGGTTCGGCTTCAACGGCGGCTCGGTGCTCAGCGCCGACCCGGCGGCGGTCTCGCTCACGCTGGTGACCACCTGCATCGCCGCCGCGGCGGGCGCGGTCGGGGCGATGATCACCGGCTGGATCGTGCTCAAGAAGCCCGATCTCTCGATGACGCTCAACGGCATCCTCGCCGGCCTGGTGGCCATCACGGCCGGGGCCGATCAGATGGCGCCCGGCTCCGCGGCGGCCATCGGCATGATCGGCGGTCTGCTCGTGGTGCTCGCGGTCATCCTCTTCGACAAGCTCAAGCTCGACGACCCGGTGGGTGCGCTCTCGGTCCACCTCGTCAACGGCATCTGGGGCACGCTCGCGGTCGGGCTCTTCGGCTCCCTGGCCGGCGGCGCCCAGTTCCTCTCCCAGCTGATCGGCGTGGTGGCCGTCGGTGCCTTCACCTTCGCCGCCGCCTTCGCGCTCTTCTACGGCCTCAAGGTCACGATGGGCATCCGGGTGAGCCCCGAGGAGGAATCCGAGGGTCTCGACATCGGCGAACACGGCAACGAGGCGTATCCCGACTTCCAATCCGCGCACAAGTGATCCCTCGGCCCGTCGCCCTCCCGCGGGCCGCAGGGCACGCGGGAGCGGGCGGCGGACCACACCACCCAACCACCTAGGATTCCATTTCGATGAAACTCATCATTGCCATCATCAAGCCGTTCAAGCTGGAGGAAGTGAAGGACGCCCTCACGGAAATCGGCGTCGAAGGCATGACCGTCACCGAGGTCAAGGGCTTCGGTCGCCAGAAGGGGCACACCGAGATCTACCGCGGCAGCGAATACACGGTCGATTTTCTGCCGAAGGTGAAGCTCGAGATCGCCGTGGCCGACTCGGTGGCCCCGAAGGTCTTCGAGGCGGTCGTGAAGGCGGCCAAGACCGGAAAAATCGGCGACGGGAAGATCTTCGTCCTGCCGCTGGAGGACGTGGTCCGCATCCGCACCGACGAGCGGGGCGACGCCGCTATCTAGCCCGCGGCGCCGCAGCCCACCCGCGGCGCCCGGACAAAAACTGGCCGGCGGCCCCAGAAGGGCCGCCGGCCTTGTTTTTTGAAAACGGTGGCGCTGGGCCGCCACGCGGCGCGGGTCACTTCATCGTGGAGATGAAATAGCCCGCGGCGACGGCGGTGCCGATCACCCCGGCGACGTTCGGGCCCATGGCGTGCATGAGCAGGTAGTTGCTCGGGTCGGCCTTCTGGCCCTCGATGTGCGAGACGCGGGCGGCCATCGGGACCGCGGAGACGCCGGCCGAACCGATCAGCGGATTGATCGGGTTGTTCGGGCTGAACTTGTTCATCAACTTGGCGAACAACACGCCGGCGGCGGTCGAGCAGCCGAACGCGACGACGCCGAGGACGATGATCTTGATGGTGCCCCAGGCGAGGAAGCTCTGGCCGGACATCGTCAGGCCCACGCTCGTGCCGAGGAAGATCGTGAGGATGTTGATGATCTCGTTCTGCGCGGCCTGCAGGAGGCGCTCGACCACGCCGCACTCGCGGAGGAAGTTGCCGAGCATGAGCATCGCGATCAGCGCGGCGGCATCGGGCACGATCAGGATGCAGATCACCATCACGACGACGGCGAAGATCAGCTTCTCGAGACGCGAGACCTTGCGCAGCGACTTCATCTTGATGCAGCGCTCCTTCTCGGTCGTGAGCAGCCGCATGATCGGTGGCTGGATCAACGGCACGAGCGACATGTAACTGTAGGCGGCGACGGCGACCGCGCCGAGCAGGTGCGGGGCGAGCTTGTTCGTCACGAAGATGGAGGTCGGTCCGTCGGCGCCGCCGATGATGCCGATCGATCCGGCCTCGCGTGAGGTGAAGCCCATCAGCAGGGCCCCCATGAAGGTCATGAAGAGACCGAACTGCGCCGCGGCGCCGAGCAGGAAGGTGCGGGGGGCGGCGATCAGCGGCCCGAAGTCGGTGAGCGCTCCCACGCCCAAGAAGATCAGCGGCGGGAAGATCTCGAGCTTCACACCCTGGGCGATGAAGTCGTAGAGGCCGCCCTCGATCCGGTCGACCTTCACGGCGATGCGCTCCTGGGCCGCGGTCTCGGTGCCGGGGGCTTCGGGCAGGACCGTGCCTTCGACCTTGAACGTGGAGGTTTGGTAGACGCCGTTGGGCAGCATCTCGGAGGTGATCACGCCGCGGGTGGGCAGGTTCGCGACGAGGGCGCCGAAGGCGATGGGGACGAGCAGGAGCGGCTCGAAACCTTTGACGATCGCCAGGTAGAGCAGGACTGCGATCACGGCCCACATGGCCGCCATCTGCCAGGTGATGCTCGCAAATCCGGTGAGGCTGAGGAAATCGATGAGGCTTTGAATCATGGCGAGAAAATCAGCGGAGTTTGTGGCTGGCGAAGATCTGGCGGCGGCCCTCGCCCGACCAGGCGAGCAGGTTCAGGTTCGGCTCGGGGTGGGGGCTCACCGGGGTGATCGCCACGATCGTCGCGGAGGCGTCGATGCTGGCGTAGACCGCGGCGGTGATCACCGCCACCACCTCGGGGCGGACCGATTCACCGGACGCGGCGGGGGACGCCGGGCGGGATGCGGGTGCGGCGGCGAGGGCGCGGGCGCGACGTGCATCGGCGGCGCGGAAGATGGCGCCCATGAGCTCCATCAGGGCCCAGATTGATCCGAGCGCGGAGAACACGACGAGCAGGCCGACCAGTTGATACGTGATGGAACCCAGTAGATCCGGGTGGTCGGGCAGGGCAGCGGCCAAGGGAAGCATCATATCTTCGATATTGGGGAACCAGAACCCGGCGCATCTCCGGATGCGCGCTTTTGGAGGTGCGCCGATGCAAAGCGGCGTCCGTTGGCTGGCGAGCCTTTTTGCAGAGTCCGTGAAAGACGGCGCAGCCGGACCCCGAGGGCGGGCCGCGAGAGGCGCAGGCGGGGCGGCGCGCCCCGCCCGGTTCAGAGGAAGAGCCAGCCAGTCAGCAGAATGATCGGCAACAGATACGGCAGGCTGAACTTGAAGACGTAGCCGAAGAACGAAGGCGTATTGATCTTCGAACTCTCGGCGATCGATTTCACCATGAAGTTCGGGCCGTTGCCGATGTACGTCATCGCCCCGAAGAACACTGAGCCGAGGCTCACGGCGATGATGTAGAGCGCCGCGGGGAATTCACCGTTTCTGCTCTTGGGATCGAGCAGCCAGTCGACGATCTGCTTCTCGGGCGCGGTCTGGCCGTCGGCGGTGAGCCGGATCGAGTCGGGGGCGACGACCGTCTGCGCGAGCGTGAAGAAGTTCAGGTAGGTGGGAGCGTTGTCGAGCACGGCGGAGAGCGAGCCGGAGGCCACGTAGTACTGCATCGGCTTCTCGATGCCGAACTCGCGACCGTGCTCCTGCAGGTAGTCCAATGCGGGCATCATCGTGGCGAAGATGCCGACGAAGAGGAACCCCACCTCCTTGATCGGACCGAAGGAGAACTCGTTGGCTTCGCGCACCGTCTTGCGGGTGGTGACCATCGCGCCGACGGCGGCGCCCAGCATCGCGATCTGCCGCACGAAAAACGTCTCCGGGAGGAAGACGGCGCCGACGATGACGAGCAGGAAGAGAATATTGTGCAGGCCGTCGACAGTGACGGCCGGTTCGCGCGCGGTCTCCTTGTCGCGGACCGGTTTCGGCGCGCGGTGGAAGTTGCGGAGGTCGAGGACGAAGAAGAGTGCGAGCACGAGTCCGAGGGTCACCAGCCAGGGCAGCATGGCGTTCTCCATCAGCCAGAAGAACGGCACCCCGTGGAGATAACCGAGGAAGAGCGGCGGGTCGCCGATCGGGGTGAGGGCGCCACCGACGTTCGAGACGGTGAAGATGAAGAAGACGATGTGGAACGCCGTGATACGGTATTTGTTCATCCGGATCCAGGGGCGGATGAGCACCATGGAGGCGCCGGTCGTGCCGATGAGGTTGGCGAGCAGGGCGCCGATGAGCAGGAAGACGACATTGCCGGCGGGGCGGGCCTCGCCGCGGATCCGGATATGGATGTTCCCGGCCACCACAAAGAGGGCCCCGATCAGCACGATGAACGCGAAGTACTCCTCCATCGTGGTGAGCACCTTGTGTCCGCCGTGCGGCACTCGGGCGAGGTAGAGCCCGGCGACGATCAGGCCGAGGCCGATGGAGACGGCCGGGTAGAACTTCTCCCAGTAGTGCTTAATGCCGTGCGGCGTCAGCGGCATGGTGGCGATCAGGAGCAGCAACAGGGCGAACGGCGCGACCCAGATCAGCGGGATCGCGGAGGGGGCGGCGGCAAGGAACGCGGTCATGGAGGCGGTTGATATCGACTGCGGGACAGGGGAACCGGCTGGATCGGCCGGAAAAAGAGAGCAACGAAACAGGTGCGGGCGTACGGGAGAACAAAAAAAAGCCCGCGGCCGAAACCGCGGGCGGAAACTCAGGCGCTTACTTCATCAGCGGAATCATCGTGACATAGATACCGCAGATCACGGCCGTGGTGATCACACCGCAGATGTTGGCGCCGAGCGCCTGGGGCATGATGATCACACTGGGATCATCGGCCTGCACGATCTTCTGGGCGACCTTGGCGGTCGTGGGCACGCAACTCACACCGGCGATTCCGACCACCGGATTGTATTTCCGCCCGGAGAGGAAATACATCGCGTAGCCGCCGAGCACCCCGCCGATGGCGGAGAGCAGGAGGGCAAGAATGCCCAGCATGAGGAGCTTGAAGATGATCGGCTGAAGCAGCGTGCTGGCCTCGCAGAGGATGCCGAGCAGCAGGCCGAGGAAGAAGGTCGAGGCGTAGAGCAGGGGACCGCTGAGGAGATTCTCGAACTCCTTCAGGCCCGCTTCCCGCACCGCCACGCCGACAAACAACGAGAGGAACAGCGGCGCCGCCACCGGGAAGAGCAGGCAGAGCACGATGCAGGTGATGACGGCGAACGTCAGCTTCGCCCCGCTGCCGATCGAGCGCACCTTGGTCGAGCGCATCGGGAGCATGCGAAGACGCTTCGGCACCATCGCGCGCACGAGGAAGGGGTAACCACCGTAGGTAAGACCGAGATACAGGTAGGCCACGACGGTGATCGGCACAAAGAGCTTCGGCGCGAGCTTGAGCGAGGCGAAGAGCACCATCGGCCCGTCCGCTCCGCCGACCAACGCGATCGAGGCGGCCTCGGAGGGCGTGAGCCCCCAGGCGGTCGCGATCGGGAAGGTCGCGATCGTGCCGAGCTCGGCGGCGAGGGCCAGGAACATGCTCTCGAACGGCCGCGACATCACATACCCGACGTCGAGCAGCACGCCGATGCCCATGAAGACGAAGCAGGCGATGAGGCCGTTGCTGAAGGCGAACGTGTAGATGGGCTGGAAACACTCGATCTGCAGGATGTTCATCAGCTCCGCCGGTTCCTCGACGAGCGGGGCCAGCAGAAGGGTGCCGGGCAGTTGCCCGGACTGGGCGGCGGCGAGCGCCTGTTGCTGACCGGCCAGGTCCGGTGTGCCGGCGACGATCTGGCCGGCGGTGTTCGGGTCCATGAACAGCACGCCGGCGTTGACCACGGCCATGCCAAACCCCATCGGGATCATCAGCAGGGGCTCGAGCACCCCCTTGCGCCCGAGGTAGACCAGAAGCGCGCCCAGGACGATCAACCCCAGGCGGGCGGTCAGGATCCACACATCGGATTGCGCGAGCGTGTGGATGCCTTGAAACAGCTCAATTAGACGCGGCATGAGAGCCTCCGTGTTCTCAGAGGTTGAAAAGAACGGCTGGAGGTGGCGTCAGCGCTTGGTCGTCGAGCGGACCGCTTGGAGCGACCGGTCGATGAGCTTGATCATGGCTGCGACGGCGAAGGAGATGCCGATCGCAAGCGCATACACGATTGCAGGAGTGAGGAGGAGCGAGGCTTTCATTAGTCGGAAAGAGGGAGTGGCCAGATTTGCGTCCGCCAAGGGAACGTCAATCAGCATTGCTAATCAAATGCAGATTTTTCGATCGGTTTTGCTTATCGGCGGTCGGAGGTGTTCCCTGTGGCTCGACGAGCCCGTGACGCGGGCCGAAGGCGCGACTCCGGGCAACACCCCAGCCACGGGCGCGCCGGTCTGATTTTTGCACCAGAAGCGCTGTGCCTTGAGAAAAAACAGCCACCGGCCAGACGTGTTCTGGCCGAAAATGGCGAAGTGTCGGAAAACCGGCCGGGGAGGCGGCCGGTGGCACCGCCTTTGCTCAGAAGCAGCAACTATGCTCAGCAAGCTGCTTTCCCTCCGCGCCGCATTTCTGGCCGCGGGCGCCGCTGCCTTTTCCTGTTGTGCGCTCGCCGTCGATGGTCCCGCGCCTTTGTCGCCGGAGGAGCGGATCGCCGCCCTCGAGGCGTACGTGACCAATGCCGCTCCCGGGGCGTCGCTGGCGGGGGTTTCCGGTCCCGGGCACACGGCGTGGATGATGACGAGTGCGGCGCTCGTGCTGTTCATGACACTGCCGGGACTGGCGCTCTTCTACGGTGGTCTGGTGCGGAGCAAGAACGTGCTCTCCGTTCTGGCCCAATGCCTGGGCATCGCAGGCCTGGTGACGATTCTCTGGTGGGCCTTCGGGTACAGTCTGGTCTTTGGCAAGAGTTTCTCCGAACACGGGAGCCTCCTCGGGCAGTTCCTCGGTGGCTCCGAGTACTTCTTCATGCGGGGGGTCGGCTCGGCGCCCAACACCGACTACGCCTACTGGGTCCCGCAAAACGTCTTCTCGATGTACCAGATGATGTTCGCGATCATCACCCCGGCGTTGATCGTCGGTGCGATCGCGGAACGGATGAAGTACTCCGCGATTCTCGTCTTCGTGGCTGTCTGGATGGTGATCGTCTACTTCCCGCTGGCGCACATGGTCTGGGGGGCGACAGGCAGCATGAACGGCGTCTGGAACCGCGAGGCCTCGATCCGCGCGATCGACTTCGCTGGCGGCACTGTGGTGCACATGTCCTCCGGGTGGTCGGCGCTGGTCCTCTGCCTCATCTTGGGTCCACGCCTCGGTTTCCAGAAGGAGAAGATGGCGCCGCACAGCATGGTGTTGTGCATGGTCGGCACCGGTCTGCTCTGGGTCGGCTGGTACGGTTTCAACGCCGGCTCCGCGCTCGCCGCCGACGGCGTCGCCGCCAACGCCTTCACCACCACGACCATCGCCGCCGCGGTGGCGACGTTCGTCTGGCCCATGCTGGAGTGGATCACCCGCGGCCATCCCTCGGTTCTGGGCTTCTGCTCGGGAGCCGTCGCCGGCCTGGTGGTGATCACGCCCGCCGCGGGCTTCACCGATGTCTCGGGTGCGGTGATCGTCGGCCTGCTCGCCGGGTCGGTGCCGTATTTCGCCTGCACGAAACTCAAGGGCTGGCTCAAATACGACGATGCGCTCGACACGTTCGGCGTGCATGCGGTGGGCGGCACCCTCGGCGCGCTCGTGACCGGGTTTCTGGCCACCGCCGAGGCGAACGCGAACCTCGTCGGCCCCGGGGCCGCCAAGAACGGCCTCGCGGCCCTCGTGACCGACGGCGGGCTCTGGCTGGAGCAGCTCAAGGCGATGGGCATCACCATCGCCCTGTCGGTCGTGCTCACGACCGTGGTGGCCTACGCCATCCGGGGCACCATCGGGCTGCGCGCCGCGCCGGACGCGGAGCGGCAGGGACTCGATCTCTCCGAGCACGGTGAAGAGGGCTACATCTACTGAAGCGGCCGGAACCAATCGTCACATGAAACTGATTACCGCCATCATCAAACCGTTCAAGCTGCAGGAGGTGAAGGACGCCCTCACGGCCCTCGGCATCGAGGGGCTGACCGTCACCGAGGTCAAGGGCTTCGGCCGCCAGAAGGGCCACCAGGAAACTTATCGGGGAAGCGAGTACACGGTGGATTTCCTGCCGAAGGTCAGGATCGAGATCGCCGTGGCCGACACCCTGTTCGACCAGGCGGTCGACACGATCGTCGGCACGGCGGGCACCGGCAAGATCGGCGACGGCAAGATCTTCATTTCCCCCCTGGAGGAGGCGATCCGGATCCGCACCGACGAACGAGGCGACAGCGCGGTGTAGGCGTGCTCGGCGGAGGCTTCTGGACACTCGCGGGAGCTCTCCGCGAGTCTCCGGAAAATTCGGCAAACAAACCTTGCTCGGCTCCGGCTCGTCCCTAATCCTCCGCCAACCTTTCGAGTCACATGAAATTGATCATCGCCATCATCAAGCCCTCCAAGCTCGAGGAAGTTAAGGAAGCTCTCGCCGGCATCGGCATCGAGGGCATGACCGTCACCGAGGTCAAGGGCTTCGGCCGCCAGAAGGGCCACACGGAGATCTACCGCGGCAGCGAGTACACGGTGGATTTCCTGCCCAAGGTGAAGCTCGAGGTGGCCGTGCGCGACGATCTCTCCACGAAGGTCGTGGACACCATCGTGAAGACCGCCCGCACCGGCAAGATCGGCGACGGCAAGGTGTTCGTCGTGCCGCTCGAGGACATCATCCGCATCCGCACCGACGAGCGCGGCGAAGCCGCGGTCTGACGCGGTCCCGTTTCCCGCCCGCACCGGCCGCGCGCGCCTGCCGCGGCCACGAGTGACGGGCGGTTTCTTTTTTCCCGAATTCCCCGTGTCGCAACCCGGTTACCAGGTCATCGCCCGCAAATGGCGTCCGCAGGTCTTCGACGACGTCGTCGGCCAGGACCATGTCGTGCGGACATTGAAGAACGCGATAACGCGCAACCGCATCGCCCACGCCTACCTTTTCGTCGGACCGCGCGGCACCGGCAAGACCTCGACCGCCCGCATCTTCGCCAAGGCCCTCAACTGCGAGAAGGGGCCGACTCCGTCGCCGTGCGGT
>JAEZSJ010000360.1 GCA_023443985.1 Verrucomicrobiota bacterium
CTGCCGCTCCTCGTGGGTGGGCTTCTTCATCCCTGGGCCACCGCGCACCAGAAAAGCCGGCACACCGCCGCGCGGGGGGCGCGTGGCGGCGGCGGATTCTCGTGGTTCTTGGCGTCTTGCACGTCCCTACGCGCCCCGCGCGCCGGATCCCGGGTTTCGGTGCCTCGGCCCGTCAGCACACCAGCCCGGCGCTTTCGTCGAAGCCGAGCATGAGGTTCATGCACTGCACCGCCGCGCCGGAGGCGCCCTTCCCCAGATTGTCGAGACGCGCGACCACCAGCACCTGTTCCTCGTGGCCGAAGACCGTGAGGTCGCAGCGGTTCGTGCCGTTGCAGGCCAGGGTGCGGAAGAAGCCGTCGTCGACCTCCGTCGCCGCGTTCGCCTCGGCCACGCGCACAAACCGCTCGCCGGCGTACGCCTCGGCGAGCGCCGCCGCGATGCCCTTGGCGCCCAGCGGCTTCTTCAGCAGCCGGCGTTCGAACGGAATGCACACGGCCATGCCGCGGTAGTAGTCGGCCACGATCGGCACGAAGCTCGGCGCAAACGCCAGCCCCGACACCGTCTTCATCTCCGGCAGATGCTTGTGCGCGAGCGCGAGCGCGTACGGGCGCGGCGCGACGCGCTGGTCCTGCGTGGACTCCTTCGCCTGGCGGGCGGCGACCGCGGCCGGCGCCTCCGCGTAGGCGGCTATGAGCTTCTTGCCGCCGCCGCTGAAGCCGGTGAGCGAGGTGCACGCGATCGGATAATCCGCCGGCACGATGCCCGCCTCGACCAGGGGCGAAACGATCAGGTTGAAACCGCTCGCGTGGCAGCCGGGCACGGCGACCTTCTTCGCGGTCTTGATCGCCGCGCGCTGTTTGCCGCGGTGCAGCTCGGGCAGGCCGTAGACCCAGTCGGCGGCGGTGCGGTGCGCGGTGCTCGCGTCGAGGAAACGCACGTGCGGACAATCCGCCGCGAGCGCCACCGCCTCCTTCGAGGCGGCATCGGGCAGGCAGAGGAAGACGAGGTCCGCCGCGGCGATCATCGCCTTGCGCGCCGCCGGATCCTTGCGCTTCTCCGGATCGATCGTGATCACCTCGACATCGGCGCGCCCGGCGAGCCGCTCGTTGATCTCGAGGCCGGTGGTGCCCTCGCTGCCGTCGACAAAGACTTTCGGTTTCATAGGCGGAAAACAGTTTTCGAAGCGCGACACTGCGGGGCCAACCGTCCCGAGCGTCAACAACACTAACGGCGCATTTCCCGCGCCGCGCCTCCCCCCGCCGCTCTCCGACAACCCATCACCCTTCGGCTCTTCCTCTCGCTTCCCTCCTCCCGTCTCACCGCAGCGGCCCGAAGAGTTTCTCGAGCACGTCGAGCAGATCCTTCGCGGGCGCTGGCGTGGCCCCACGGCCTCGCACGAGCGTGATGGCGCGGTGGGCCACGCGCTCCTCCTGGTCGACCGCGACGATCTGCACCGAGTTCGGCCGCTGCCCCGCGACATCGCTCACGCTCAGCGGCCGCAACGCCAGCGGCAATCCCGTCCAGTAGCAGTCGATCTCCCAGCCGCCGAGCAAGGCGCCCGGCACGAGCTCCGCCTTCACCAGCGCGGGGTAGCGCTCCGCGTAGTCCGGCGCGCGGGTCGATGCCACCCGCACCGTCACCGCCACCGGCAGGGTCGCGAGGTACTCGCCGATGTCGTTCACCTGCTTGGCGCGGAACGCGTCGAAGAACCCGCGCGGATCGAAGCCCATCAGGTTCATTCCGTTCCAGCGTCCGTGGTAGTTTGGGCTGCCGAACTTCTGCCGGTCGTACCACGGCTGGAACGTCTCCGTCGCCGCCAGCCCCATCTCGAAATGCAGATGCGCGCGCGCCTTCGGGATCGTGTAGCCGCCCGCGCTGTAGCCCATCGTCCCGAGCTGCTCCCCGCGTTTCAGGGTGTCGCCGACCTTGAGCCCCGGGCGGATGGCGCCGAGGTGCGCGTACAGCGAGTAGAACGCCGGCGTTGCGCCCGGGTGCTCGAGCACCACGTAGCGTCCGTAGCTGCTCTGGCCGGCTTTCGCCGCGATGTGGCGCACGATGCCGTCCATCGTCGCACACACCTCGTCCGTCGGTTCGCCGCGCACCCGCGGGCGCACCGGCTTGAGATCGATCCCTTCGTGGAACTGAAAGCCGCCGCTGCGCACACCGCCGAACAACCCCGACTCCGGATCGCCCGAGGCCGTGGGCTGCACGTACTCCTCGATCGGCCGGTCCTCGACATAGGCGGTGTTCGGCGTGGGCCACGCCATCTGCAACCGCGCGTGCGCCGGGGCGAGGCCGGCGACCAACAGGGCGGAGAACACGAGGGTTCGTTTCACGGGCGCCGACACAAGGAACGGCCGCACGTGCCGTCAAGCGACGCGCAACCTGCCCGCGCAGACCCTGTTCCGCGGTGGAACGCGCGGGCGTTTCGCACCGGGGCGCACCGCGACGATCGCCCGTTGCCGAACACCTCCGCCTCCCGCGCCCGCGAAACCGACCCACCGCTTGCGAACCGTCGTCGCCCGGCCAAGTAGCCGCATGCTCACGATCCGCCGCGCCCACGAACGCGGCCACGCCGACCACGGCTGGCTGCAGACCCGCCACTCGTTCAGCTTCGCCGACTACGAGGATCCCGCCTGGATGGGCTTCCGCAACCTGCGCGTGATCAACGACGACATCGTCGCGCCGGGCCGGGGTTTCGGCCTCCACCCGCACCGCGACATGGAGATCCTCACCTACGTGCTCAGCGGCTCGCTCGAGCACAAGGACTCGCTGGGCAACGGCCGCGTGATCCGCGCCGGCGACATGCAGTACATGGCCGCCGGCACCGGTGTGCGCCACAGCGAGTTCAACCCCTCGTCCACCGAACCCGTGCACCTGCTGCAGATCTGGATCCTGCCCGACATCCGCGGCGTGCCGCCGCGCTACGCCGAGAAGTCGCTCGCCGAGGCCCCCGCCGGCCGGCTGCACCTCGTCGCCAGCCACACCGGCCGCGAACAATCGATCGCCATCCACCAGGACGCCGACCTCTGGCTCGGCCGCCTCCGCCCGGCCGACGCCGTCGCCCACTCGCTCGCCCCGCAACGCCACGCCTGGCTGCACGTCGCCGATGGCGAGATCAAACTTCCCGATACAACGCTCCGGTCCGGCGACGCCGTCGCCGTCTCGGACGAACGCGAGCTCCGGATCGAGGCCGTCTCAGCCTCGCGCGTGTTGCTCTTCGACCTCGCGTGAGCGACCGCTGCGCCACGCCCGTCTCGCGCGGTCCGAGGCGCGCGCGACATCGCCCGTTCGTGGCGCCGCTCGCGGGAGAGCGGCGATGCCGGCGAACTTCGTTGTTGAGCCGCCGCCTGCGCCGGTGCGTGCTCTCGCCCCTACCGATGACGTCCCGCGAACGCTTTCTCGCCGCCTGCGCCGGCCAACCGCTCGAGCGCCCGCCGCTCTGGATCATGCGCCAGGCCGGCCGCTACCTGCCCGAGTACCGGGCCCTGAAGGCGAAGCACAACTTCCTGAAGATGGTGCGCACCCCCGACCTCGCCGCCGAGGTCACACTCCAGCCGATGCGCCGTTTTCCACAGCTCGATGCCGCGATCGTGTTCTCCGACATCCTCGTCATCCCCGAGGCGCTCGGCCAGGGCTACCGGTTCAAGGAGGAGGGCGGCATCGCGATGGATTGGCGCGTGGAGCGCTGGGAGCAGGTCGACCGCCTCGCCGTCGAGCTCGTGCCCGAGCGCCTGCGCTATGTGCCCGAGGCGCTCAAGCGCGTGCGCGAGCAACTCGGCCCCGATCGCGCCCTGCTCGGCTTCTGCGGCTCCCCGTGGACGCTCGCCGCCTACATGGTCGACGGCGGCGGGTCCGACGACTTCGCCCGCGCCAAGGCGCTCTACTACACCGACCGTCCGCTCTTCGACAAACTGCTCGAGAAGCTCGTCCGCGCGCTTGTCACCTATGTTCGGATGCAGATCGAGGCCGGCGCCGATGCCGTGCAGATCTTCGACTCCTGGGCCGGCCTGCTGCCCGCCGCCGAGTACGAGGCCGCCTCCCTCCGCTGGACGCGCCAGCTCATCGCCGGCCTCCCGGCGGGTTTCCCCGTGATCCTCTACGCCAAGGGCGCCGCGCCCAGCCTGGCCGCGCTCGGCGCGAGCGGCGCCGCCGTGCTCGGGCTGGACTGGACGCTCGACCTCGCCGCGGCGCGCCGCGCGCTGCCCGCCCACGTGGCCGTGCAGGGCAACCTCGATCCCGTGCTGCTCAACACCACACCGGCCAACGTCGCCGCAGCGGCCGAACGGCTCCTCGCCTCGATGCGCGGCCTGCCCGGACACATCTGCAACCTCGGCCACGGCATCCTGCCCGAGGCGAAGATCGACTGCGTCGAGGCGCTCTGCGC
>JAEZSJ010000053.1 GCA_023443985.1 Verrucomicrobiota bacterium
GCGCGAAAAGTGCGATGCCGCGCCAGAGGATGCCGACGACGGTCTGGTTGCGGTGGTCCTGATGCACGCAGGCGCGCCCGAGCTCCAGTATCTCCGGGCGGAACGGCTCGAATGGCGCGAAATCGAATTCTTGGGCGCTGTAGTATCCAAGGCCTGAACGCGCGGCGACGGGGCCCGGCAGCATGCGGTACGTGCCGACGACCGCCCCCGTGGCGTTCTCCTCCACGAGGAGGTGGGTGCACGCTGTATCGAAACGATCCTGATCGTGGCCGGTTTGCCAGGCGGATTCCAGGCCCTCGTGCAGCTCCTTGTTGAAGACCTCGAAGCGCAGGCGTTGCGCGGAACGCAGATCGGCGTCGCTCGTGGCCAGCCGCACCCGGTAGCGATCCGTGGCGAACGGGAAACCCGGTTGGGCGGCGGAGGGTGGGTCACTGAGTGCAGTGGGGAGCACAGCGGGATTGGGTGGAGAACGGCCCACCAGACTGCCCGGGGTAGGGACCGGCACAACGTTTTTGCGGCAAGCCATCGTGACGGTGGGGTGAAATCGGAGGGACCGTTCGCCCGCCGTGGGAGCCGCCGGGCGGTTTCTGTTCGCCTTGGACGGACGCGTTTGCTTCAACGCCGGCTCCATGTCCTCGCTGCGTGTATCGTTCCGTTGGGTGGGTGTTCTGCTTGTGGCAGGCGCCCTGACGGGCTGCTCCTTCAACCGATTGGCAGTCAATAAACTCGGAGATGCGCTGGCCAGCGGGGGCGGCGGGACTTTTGCCTCCGACGACGACCCTGAGCTGGTCAAGGCGGCGGTGCCGTTCAGTCTGAAGCTCATGGAAAGCCTGCTGGCGGAGAGCCCCGAACACCGCGGCCTGTTGCTCGCGGCCTCCAGCGGGTTCACGCAATACAGCTTCGCGTTCGTGCAACAGGAGGCCGACGAGCTCGAAGCCACCGATTTTGCGGCGGCGCAGGCGTTGCGCGAACGCGCGAAGCGCCTCTATCTGCGCGCGCGCGACTACGGCTTGCGCGGCCTCGAGGTGCGCCATGCCGGTGTGCGCGCCGCGTTGGCGCGCGATCCACAGGCGGCGGTGCGCGGCTGTGCGAAAGCGGACGTGCCCCAGCTCTACTGGACCGCCGCGGCTTGGGCGGCCGCGATTTCGCTCAGCAAAGACGATCCGGCGCGCATCGCGGAGATTCCGCAGATGGAGGCGTTGATCGACCGGGCCGCGGCGCTCGACCCCGACTGGGCGGACGGCGCGATCCACGGCTTTCTCATCACCTACGAGATGGCGCGCCAAGGTGTGGCGGGCGACCCCGTCGGGCGGGCGCGGCTGCACTTCGAGCGCGCGGTCGAACTCGCCCGCGGGCGCCAAGCCTCGCCCTTCGTGACGTTCGCGGAGGCGGTGTGTATCGAAAAACAGGACTTGGTCGGGTTCGACCGGCTCCTGCAGCAGGCGTTGGCGGTCGATGCCGACTCCGCTCCGGAACAGCGGCTGGTGAACCTGGTGATGCAGCGGCGCGCGCGGTGGTTGCTTGCGCAGCGCGAGGATCTGTTTCTCGTGCCGGAACCCGCCGCCACGCCGGGCGGTTGAACCCTTTCCACAATGAAGAACTCCGTCCTGTCGCTCATTCGTCGCTGCGCGTTCGGCGCGGCCTGTCTCGCCGGGCTCGCGGTCTCCGCCGCGGCGGCGCCGAAGCTCAAGCTCGGCACCCTCGTGCCGGTCGGCACCTCCTACCACAAGACGCTCATGGTGATGGCCGAGAGCTGGCGGAAGGAATCGGCCGGCGCGGTCAACCTGAACATCTTCGCCGGGGGCAAGCTTGGCAGCGAAGCCGAGATGGTGGGGCTCATGCAGACGAGCAACCTGCAGGCTGCGCTGCTCACCGGCGTGGGCTTGGCCGAGATCGAGCCGGGCGTGACCGGCCTGCAGAACATCCCGATGGGCTTCCGCACACTCGCCGAGGTCGACTATGTCGGCGAACACCTCCGGCCGATGTTGGAGGAGCGGCTCGCGAACAAGGGCTTCGTGGTGTTGTTCTGGGTCGACTCCGGCTGGGTGCGCTTCTTCGCGAAGGAGCCGATCGTGCGGCCCGACGACCTGCGGAAGCTGAAGCTCTTCAGCTGGTCGGGCAACCCCGCGCAGGTGGAGCTGTATCAGTCCGCAGGATTCGACGCGAAGGCGCTCGAGACGGCCGACATCGTGCCCGGACTGCAGACGGGCCTCATCGACGCCGTGCCGCTGCCGCCGTTCTTCGCGATGGCCGCGCAGGTCGACACCCGTGCCCCGTACATGCTCGAGCTGAACTGGGCGCCGCTGATCGGCGCGCTCGTCGTGCGCAAGGAGACATGGGAGACGATCCCCGAGGCCACGCGGGCGAAGCTGCTGGAATCCGCCCGCGCCGCGGGCGCCGAGATCAAGGCGACCGGCCGGCGCGAGATGGAGGAATCCGTCGCCGCGATGGAGAAGCGCGGCCTGAAGGTGCAGACGGTCGCGCCCGAAATCGAGGCCGAGTGGCGAGCGATCGCCGAGGAGGTGTATCCGAAGATTCGCGGCAAGCTGGTGCCGACGGACATCTTCGACGAGGCGCTCCGGTTGCTGGCCGACGCGCGCGCGCAGGGGCGGAATTGAGACCGGCGGCCGCGCGCTGGCGTTTTCCGGGAAACCGGTGATGGTGCGCGGCCGCTCCGACCGCACCGCCCGGGTGCGACCCCGCCCGGAACCGCGGCGCAACCCGAAGGAGAACGACACAATGAGAATCACACGCAGCGGTTCGGCCACCTGGCAGGGCGGCCTCAAGGACGGCAACGGCACGGTCTCGCTCGCGAGCGGCGCGCTCACCGGCCATCCGTACGGTTTCGGCAGCCGGTTCGAGGCGCAGCACGGCACCAATCCCGAGGAACTGATCGGTGCGGCCCACGCCGGCTGTTTCACCATGGCGCTTTCCCTGATCCTGGGCGAGGCCGGCCTCACCGCCACCCGGCTCGAGACCAAGGCGGAGGTGGCGTTGGAGAAGCTCGCCGACGGGTTCACGATCACCGCGGTGAAGCTGACCTTGCGCGGCCGCGTGCCCGGCGCCGATCAGACGAAGTTCCAGGAACTTGCCCACAAGGCGAAGGTGAACTGCCCGGTCTCCAAGCTGTTGAAGGCCGAGATCACGCTCGAGGCATCCCTCGAGCCGTGACCGAGCGGCCGGCCCCGCGTGGCGATAAATAGGATACGATCGTCGGTCACCAGCTGTCCGTGCGGAACGGCGCGGCCGGCAGCCCGGCGCCGTTGTAGAGGTTCGCGGCGGGCTGCGGGTCGTTGGCGAAGGCGTAGCGCACGGCCATCGGCGCCTTCACGGCGGGGCTGTTGACGATCACCGTGTCCCCGTCGATGCGCGCCTCGGCCGGTTGGAACGCGCGGTCGGCGCCCGCGACCAGAAAGCCCTGCACGCGCGTGCCGCGGCAGACGAGCCCGATCTCGGCATGGTCGAATCGGATCCGCACGCGTCCGTCGGGTTCGAAGGAGTGTTCGGCGTAGGTCGGGCCGGAGGCGTCGAGCCCTTCGTCGAAGATCTGCGCGCGAGCGAGGAGCGCGAGGCGGCGGCCGACCTCCTGCTTGTGCGGCGGGTGGAGGTTTGCGCTCTCGCCCACATCGATGGCGACGGCCATCCCGGTGGCGGGCAGCGTGAGCGCGGACGCCTGCGCCTCGCGCAGGCGCGCCCACGCGGTGCCGCCCGGCGCGTTGTCGGCGTAGTTCGGGAGCTGGACGAAGAGGAAGGGGAACGGTTCCACCGTGACCGGCGCAGCGGCTGCGTCGGTCTTCCGCCGACGGTTCTTCTTCGGCTCGCCGGCGGGGGTGGCGGGCTGGGTGGCGGCCGCCCACGCCTCACGCCAGCCGCGAATGAGCGTGGCGAAGAGGTCCCGGTACTCGGCCTCGCGGCCGACGTTCGACTCGCCCTGATACCAGAGCACTCCGCGGATTGAATACGGGACGACCGGGGCGACCATGCCCTGCCACACGACCGTCGGCTCCTCGGGCAGGCCGGGGCCGGCGGGGCGCCACGGCCGGTCGGACGGCTCGGGCTGGCCGGCGGCGTTGGCGGCGGCGGCGCGTTGCTCCCACTCGGCCAGGCGACGGTCATGCTCTGCCTTCTTCGCGGGGTATTCGGCGACGGTGTTCGCCCACGCCTGAGCGACGGAGGGCGCGTGCGGCGACGAGGCGAGCATGGCGGGAGAAAGCCACGACTCGAGCGGGGTGCCGCCCCAGGAGATGTTCAGCAGGCCCTGCGGCACGCCGAGCGCCTGGTGCACATCGCGGGCGAAGAAGAAGCCGACGGCCGTGAAGTGCCCCGCGGTTTCCGGCGAGCACACGGTCCAGCTGCCCTGCACGGAGACGGCGGGTTGCTCGTGCGCCATCTGGGTGGCGACCTTGAAATGGCGGATGAGCGGAAAATGGGCGGTGGCGGTCTCGGTGGCGGCGTAGTCGGAAAGGCGAACCGGCCATTCCATGTTGGATTGGCCGGAGCAGAGCCAGACGTCGCCCACGAGCACGTCGTGCAGAGTGACGGTGTTCGAGCCGTGCACCACGAGGTCGGCCGGGTAGGCGTTGGCCGGCATCGGGGAAAGATTGATACGCCAGTTGCCCGCGGGGTCGGCTTTGGTGGAGAGCGTCTGCGTGCGGAACGTCACGGTGACCTTCTCGCCGCGGCGCGCCGTGCCCCAGATCGGGACGACGGCGTCGCGCTGGAGCACGGCGTGATCGGTGAAGAGGGCCGCGAGTTTCACCTCGGCCTGGGCCGTCCCGACGAGGGCGCAGAGCGAGATCAGGAGAACCGGGAGCGCGGGAAGAGGGCGGGGGCGCATGGAGCGATGGAATGGCGGGCAAGAATGGCGCGGCCTGGCGAGATGACGAATACGGAATGGAGCCGGACGCGATGCCCGAAAAACAAACGAGGCGCCCGCGGAAAACGGGCGCCTCGGAGAGGTGGATGTGGCGGTGGCTCAGGCCTGCGGGGCGTCGCCGCCCTCGCGCGGACCGCGGTCGCGGAACTCGCCGCGGCCTTGGCC
>JAEZSJ010000149.1 GCA_023443985.1 Verrucomicrobiota bacterium
GCCCTCGGCTGCGCTTGTTGGCGCCCGGCGCCGAGGCGAGCGGAGCCTACCTGCTCCACTCGAGCATGCGCTCGATGGGGGTGCGGGCGCGGGCGATCGTCTCCGGCGAGAGGTGGATCTGCGGCGAGAGCGTCCTCAACGCGTCGCGCAGCTTCTCGACCGTATTCAACTTCATGTACTTGCAGTCGTTGCAGGCGCAGGTGTCGGTGGGGCCGGCGACGAACGTCTTGTCGGGCACCTCGCGGCGGAGGCGGTGGAGCATGCCCGACTCGGTGACGACGATGATCGTCTTCGCCGGGTGGTTGCGGGCGAACTTCACCATGAGTTCGGTGCTGCACACCTCGTCGGCGAGATCGCGCACGGCCTCGACACATTCGGGATGGGCGACGACGGGCGCGCCGGGGAACTGGAGCTTCACCTTCTCGAGCGCCTGCACGGTGAAGAGCACATGGGCGTAGCAACTGCCGGCCCACAGGCGCATCTTGCGGCCGGTCTGTTTCATGACCCACGCGCCGAGGTTCTGGTCGGGCACGAAGAGGATCTCGCGGTCGGCGGGGACACGTTGCACGATCTTCACGGCGTTGCCGCTGGTGCAGATCACGTCGCTGAGCTCCTTCACGCCGGCCGAGCAGTTGATGTAGGCGACGGTGTAGAGGCCGGGGTTGGCCTTCTGGTAGGCGGCGAGCTGGTCGGCCGGGCAGGAGTCGGAAAGCGAGCAGCCGGCCTCGAGGTCGGGTAGGATCACGGGCTTGGACGGATTGAGGATCTTCGCCGTCTCGGCCATGAAATGAACGCCGCAGAAGACGATCACGTCGGCCTGCGACTGCGCGGCCTGGTAGGAGAGCCCGAGCGAGTCGCCCACATAGTCGGCCACGCGCTGGATCTCCTCGACCTGGTAGTTGTGGGCGAGGATGACGGCGTTGCGCTCGCGCTTGAGCGCGAGGATCTCCTCCTGGATGGCGGTCAGCGGCGGCGGGGCGCCGGTGAGCGGCTTGAGGACGACAGGTTCGTAGTTGAGGGCGGAGGGCATGGGTAGAAAAGGTGTCGGGATTCGAGTTTCGGGTCCACCGAACGAGCGAGGCGCTTTGGCGGAGGGATCACGGTGCCACGCGGTGTGCTTCCTCCGTTTGGGAGTCCGGCACTTGGCCCGTGGTGACCGCGCCGCTCAGGCGCCGCGGTGCTTGCACGTGCCCGTTTTCTGGAACTCGGGGCAGCGCGCATGGACCTGGAGGCGCTGGCTCACGGGTTCGAGGCCGAGCTTGGAGCAGACGGAGGCGCCGTACCATTCCATGAACGGCGCACTGATCTCGAAGATCCGGTCGCAATCGAGACAGAGCACCTGCGCGTGCTGGGTCGGCGCGGTGTCGCGGTTGGCGACGTAGAACTTGTTCCCGGTGCCGACATCGACTTCGCGCAGGATGCCGCACTCGGTGAGGATCGGCAGCGAGCGGTAGACGGTGGCGCGCGAGACCGAGTCGTCGATGGCGCGGGCGGCGCCGAGGAGTTGTTCGGCGGTGAAATGCTCGGGTTGGGCCGCGGCGGCGTCGAGGATGGCGACGCGCTGATTGGTCAGGCGCAGCCCTCGGGCGGCGAGGAAGGAGCGGAACTTGTCGCGATTGGCCACGGAACTCACGGCGGCGAATCATCGGTCCGCCCGAAACCCTGTCAAACGCTGCCTTGGCGGGCGACGCCGCCCCGCGGACGACCGCGGCCGGGGAGGGGGAGTTCACCCAGTCCGTTTTTTGGGGGATCGACCCCAGCCCTTTTTCTTCAAGAGGCCGCGGTGGCGGCCGATCAACAGGGCAACTCCCGAGAACTCCCCCCTCCGCCATGACCATCTTCTTCACGATCATCGCTGCCATCCATGTCGTCGGGCTCTACGCCATGCTGTTCGCGCTGCGGCGTGCGCCGGTGGCGGTGGAGAACAGCGACGGGTTCCAGGTGGTCGCCGAGGCGGAGGAGGTTCGCGAGATGGCCGCCGCGCAGGTGCGCACGGCCTGACCGGATTTTTGCAGGGGACTGTGTTTCAGGGTATGGGCTCCCGGCTCGCGAGGCCGGGAGCTTTTTTGTTTACCGCCCGCGCACCCCATGGCGACAGTCGCCCGATGGAAACGCCTTCGCTGCGCCTGAAACACAACGCCGCCGCCCGCGCCCTGCGCGGCCATCCGTGGGCCTTCGGCAACGAAGTCGAGACGCTGCTGCCGCCGGAGCTCGATGGCGAGGCGGTGGACTGCCGGGATGCGCGCGGCCGGTTGCTCGGGAGCGGCGTCTACAACAGCCGCTCGCAGATCGTGTGGCGGCGCTTCAGCCGCGAGCACGCGGCCTTCGACGAGGCCTTCGTCCGCGGGGCGCTCGAGCGCGCGATCGCGCGGCGCGAGGCGCTCGAGCCGGCTGCGAACGGTCCCGTGGCGCGGCGCCTGGTGTGGAGCGAGTCCGACGATCTGCCGGGCGTGGTCGTCGACCAGTTCGGCGATGTGCTGGTGGTGCAGACGCAGACGCTCGCGGCGGAGAAACGCCTCGAGACGATTCTCGCCGCGCTCCACGAGCGCCTGCGGCCCGCCGAGATCATTGTGCGCAACGACGCCCCCATCCGCCGCCTCGAAGGACTCCCGTCCGAGGTACGCACTTTCTCAGGACGCCCCTATGAGCCCCGCTGGGTTCCGATCGGCGGGATGGAATACTGGCTCGACCTCGCGGGCGGCCAGAAGACCGGTTTCTACCTCGACCAGACCCGCGAGCACGCGAAGGTCGCGCGCCATGCGGCGGGGCGGCGCGTGCTGGATTGTTTCTGCAACCAGGGCAGTTTCGCGCTCCAGGCCGCGAAGGCCGGCGCGGCGCGCGTGCTCGGTCTCGACAGCTCCGAGGAGGCGATCGGGCTGGCCCGGCGGAACGCCGAGCACAACGGCGTGCGCGGCGCGGAGTTCTCCGTCGTGAACGTGTTCGACTACCTCGCCGAGAAGGACGAGACGCAGTGGGATGTGATCGTGCTCGATCCGCCGCCGTTCGCCCGCTCGAAGAGCGCCTTGAAGAACGCGCTGCGCGGCTACAAGGAGATCAATCTGCGCGCGATGAAGCGGCTGGCGCCCGGCGGTGTGCTCGCGACCTACAGCTGTTCGCACCACGTGACGGCGGAGGTCTTTCGCGACGTGATCGCCGAGGCGGCGCACGATGCGAAGCGCAAGGCGCAGGTGCTCGAGTTCTCGCACCAGCCGCCGGACCATCCGGTGCTGGTGACGATGCCGGAGAGCGAGTACCTGCGCGGCTACCTCCTGCGGATCGAGTGAGGCGCCGCGTTGCGGTGCCGCCTCGCCCGGCCGCGCGACGGCGGGCGGACGCTCGCGTGAGCGACCTCCGTGCCCCCATGGACGCGTGGCGGCGCGGGCCCGGCGTATCCGGAATCTAGAAGCACCGGCCAGGGCCCCCCGGCCCTGCCGGCCCCGTCACAGCACGAGGTCCTCGTCGAGCGCCGCGTCGATCGCGGCGGCCAGTTGCTCAAGTTCGTACGGCTTGCTGACGGCGGCGGCGAAGCCGTGTTCCCGGTGGTGGGCGAGGACGGGGTTGTCGGCGAACCCGCTGGAGACGATCGCGCACACCAGGGGATCGGTCTTGCGCAATTCGGCGAGCGTCTCGCGGGCGCCTCCGGCGCCGGCGACGGTGAGGTCGAGGATCACCAGCGCGAACGGCCGGCGTTGATCGATCGCGGCGCGATACGCCTCCACACAGGCGTCGCCGTCGGCCACCGCCGTGGGCTCATGGCCGAGGTGGCGCAGAAGCCGTTCTCCTTTGAGGCGAAGGGCGGGTTCGTCGTCCATCAGCAGAATCCGCACCGGGGTGCGTGCCGGCGCGGTGCGCGCGGGCACGCGGGTCGCGGCGCCCGCCAGCCCGGGCTGTGCGGCGGGTAGCCAGAGCGTGAACGTGGTGCCCTCGTCCGCCCGCGAGCGGACGCGAAGGTGCCCGCCGTGTTTCTGGGCGATCGAGAACGCGGTCGCCATGCCGAAGCGTTCGGCCGGGGGGGCGCCGGCCGCCCCGGCATAGGGATCGAACAAGGACGCGAGGCGGTCGGCCGGGATGGCCTCGCCGGAATCGGAGATTTCGATACGAAGGTAGGTGCCCGGCGCGAGCGGACCGGCCGCGCCCGGGGGTACCGCCTCTACGGCGAGCCGGAGCGAGACGGTGCCGCCGCCGGGCAGGGCGGAGAGCCCGTGGGTGAGCAGGTTGAGGAGGGCGCGCCGGACCTGCAGGCGGTCGCCCCAGACCTCGGGCAGGTCGGCCTCGGCCGAGACGGACGCCTGCACGGCGGACCCGCTGAGCGCGAGGGTGACGCTCTCGCGCACCAGCGGCTCGAGCGCGAACGCCTCGCGGATCGGTTCGCCGCCGCGGGCGAACGTGAGCATCTGCTGCACGAGGTCGCGGGCGCGCTCGGCGCTGGCCTGCGCCTCGGTGAGCGATTCGCCGGCGAGCGCGGCCACGCGCTGGTCGAGGAGGGAGAAGCTGAGGTTGCCGTGGATGGCGGTGAGGAGGTTGTTGAAGTCGTGGGCGATGCCGCCCGCCAGTTCGCCCAGCGCCTCCGCCCGGCGGGCGCGTTCGATCTCGGCCTCGAGCTCGGCCTCCTTGTCGAGCTGTTGCCGCAGCCGCTCCGTCTGTTGCCGCAGCCGGCGGCGGAGCGCCACGACCCACAGGCCGGCCGCCACCAACCCCGCCAGGGCGAGCAGCGCGATCGAGCGCGCGCGTTGCGACGTCCACACGGGGGCCCGCCGCAAAATACGGAGGTCCTCGGGCCGCCGGAGCAGCACCTCGAAACCGGTCCGGCGGTGGTGCTCGTCGAGCTTCAGCCGGTAGATGCCGGTGAGCTCGACCTCGCTGCCGCGGCGCCAGCGGCGGGGGACCCGGTCGCCGGTGGTGCCGGCCAGGCGGCCGATCAGCGTGTCGGTGGCGTTGCGCACTTCGAGCACCTGCTCGCCATGGAGCTCGATGACCTCGCCGAGCGTGCCGAAGAGCCGGACGACGCGGGAGTCGAGTTCGGCCTGGAGCGGGAAGGGGGAGTCGAGGGGTTGCGGGCTCACGGGCGGGCCGGGGCCGAGGCGGCGGACCTCGGCGTGGTGGAGCACGAGCCGGTGGTTGTCACGCCCGTGCACCCCGACGACCTCGATCCGCTCACCGACCGGGATTGTGTCGTCAATAATTGGCGACACGATCAGGGAGTCGGGTCCGTCTTGGATGATCACGTCCCGGCCGGGGACATGGTAGACGACGGTGCCGCTGGTGCGGATCCAGTGGGTTGTCCGTTGGCGCAGACCGAACTGGCGGAGGCTCGCGATCGGCTGGTCGGGGAGGGCGAACGGGTCGTCGGGCGGGGCCTCCTCGACGACGACATCTCCGGAAGTGGGTGCCCAGAGCCGGATGCCGGTGAGCTGGTGCTGGGGGTTGGCTTGGCCCTCGTAGACCCCGCGGACCGCGACGAAGCTTCCGAGCTTCGTTGCGTAGGAGTCGTCGGGCGGGGCGATCGCCTCGAACTCGCCGGTGGCGGTGGCCAGGCGCAGGAGGACACGTGGCCCCTCCGTCCCGACGGAACTGAGAAGCCCCTTGAGCTCGACCCAGGTGGCCTCGTGTAGGCCGGACAACGCCTCCTCGAACGTGATTTCATGGGGCTCGGGCAGGTTCATCGTGTACTGCGGCACGAAACGTGTCGCCTGCACTTCCGGGGCGAACTCGCCCGCGATGCTCTGCCCCCGCACCGACAGTCCCGCCCCCGGCGGGGGAGCGGCCAGGGTGGGGTCGGCCCAGCGCACCCGCACGCCGCCGCTGGAGTCCTGCAGGAAGAGAAAACGGGTCCCCGGAGCCGACCAGGTGACGACGCCCTGCAGTTGCACGGGGTGGCCTCCCTGCGCCGCGGACGGGGCGAGCTCGTGCACCTGCCGCGCGAGCCGGAGCAGGCGCGGCGGGCCGCCGGCGGTCCGCTCCGGCAGGGCCTGCTCGCCGCGCACCAACGCGCGGCGGAGCAGCCATCGGGTTCCCTCGACCGCGGGTTGGCCGACTGCGGCTGCACCGGCGCCGATCTGCAGCTGGTGTTGTTGAGGCGTGAGCACATCGACCTGGCCCGTCTCGTCGCGCAATGTCACGGAGACGCCCGGGACCACGCCGACCACGCGTCCCGCGATGTGCTGCCACGACGCGGCCGGGGCCTGCGGGAGCTGCTCAATCGGCACCGGCGGGGCAGCGAAACGCGGGTCATCACGAAGTGGGTACGCAGCGATGATCCGATCCGGGCCCGGCACGATCAGGGTGAACGAGTCGAGCTGGCCGTCGGGTCGGCGTTTGCCGCCGTAGACCCCCTGTACGTCGACGACCTGCCCGACGAGGGAGGGGGCGGCGTTCTCGGCCTCGAGCAGAAGAAACATCTCGGCCCGCAACCCCTCGGAGACCAGTTCGCACCGCAGGTGGTTCCGATCCACAAGGCTCTGGCTCTCGACGTAGCCTTCCAGTCGGACGAGCCGCTCGTTGAGCGCGGCGAAGTCGTGCAGGCGGCCCCGGGCCGGCAGCGGGCCGGGCCGCGCCTCGGTGCCGATCACCGTGGCCTGGAGCTGGAGGACCTGGCTGAGACTTGCCGGAATGGTGATCCCTTCGAGGCGCACGAACTGGCCGGCCTGGATGGGAAGCCGTTGCGCGGGTGCGATGAGGAAGAACGTGGCTTCCCCCTCCTGCGCCCAGAGCTGGCGCCAGTGTGGATCGTAGTGCAGCACGGTGGCGTCGATCTGGAAACGCTGGGGCTGCTCATACGCCCGGCCGTGCAGGTGGACGAGATTCTGGTATCCAACGATTGGTTCCGATTGCTCGGTGGTGTCCACCTGGTCGGCCGGGGCGGGGGAGGGGGCGGTGCGGCGGGCACCGGCTCCCATGGGCTCGACCCATTCCAGGCCGGGCACCGAGAGCTCGATTCCCTGGAGGCGGCCCTCGGCGTCCTTGTCGGCATGGTAGACGCCGCGCACGCGCACCGGCACGCCGGCGTAGTCGGGCACGGTGTTGTTGCCCTCGAGCCGGACCACCGTGTCGATCCGCAGCCCGTCCGCGAGGAGCAGGAGCCGCAGGTGGGTCGTGTCCACGAGGCGTTGGCTGTCGACCACGCCCTCGATCTCGAGGAAGCGTTCGTCGAGGCGCGCGACCTCCGTGAGCGGACCACGCACCGGGATGGGCGTGATGACCGGGTGTTCCTCGAGCACGACTGCGGAGAGCTCCTCGACCGCCCAGAACTTCTCGGGGCGGGAGACGCCGCTGAGGCGAACCCGCTGCCCCGACCGGATCGGCAACGGTGCGGGCGGAACGAGGTAGAAGGTCCTGTCGCCATCTTGTCCCCACAGCTGGCGCCACTCCGGATCGTAGTAGTGGACGAGGGCGTCGATCTGAAAACGCTGCGGCCGGGCGCGGGCCTCGCCCTGCAGCTCCCACAGGGTCCGGTAGCCGACGATCGTGTGCTCGGGGGTGGCGGAGGCTGGCGGCTCGGTCGCATGGGCCGGCGCGGCGCAGGCCCCCACGAGGAGGGCGGCGGCAAGCGGCAGGCGGGAGAGTGGGAACACCGTGAACACGGGGTGGGGCGTGCGATACGGTGAGCGAACCGGAGAGTCGCTGCAACCGGTGTTTCGTGCTCCCACGGCCTCTCTGCCCGCGCCCGGCCGCGGAAAGATGGTCTCCCCGGGCGCCACCCGCGAGGGTGGCGCCGGTGCGCAGGTGACATCGCCGACCGGCCCTTCGGAGGGGAAAACGCAGACGCCCGCCGGCGAGGGCCGGCGGGCGTCGGTGCAAAACCTTTTCCCGAGCGCGGGATCAGTGGCGACCGCGACGGGGACGGGGAGCTTCCTCCTCCTCTTCCTCGTCGGCGTCCTCGTCCTCCTCCTCGTCTTCTTCTTCGTCGCCCTCTTCGCCGCGGGCGCCGCGCTTGTCCTTGGCCTTGGCGCCGTCGGGGGACTCCTCGTCCTCCTCCTCGCTCTCCTCTTCGTCCTCGTCCCAACGCAGCGAGGAGTCGCCCTTCAGCTTCTCCTCGTCCTCGTCGTCCTCGATTTCGGGGAACTCGTCCTCCTCCTCTTCGGCGGCGGCCTTAACGGGGGCGTCGTCATCGGCCTCCCAGCCCTCGGGCACGAAGTCGAGGATGGCGATGACCTCCTCGAAGAGATGCACGGCCTTGCTCTCCATGAAGCGGTTGTTCTGTTCCTCGCGGAGCTGGTCCTCGACTTCGTCGACGGTGAGCTTCTGCTCGAAGTCGAAGAGGTCGTTGAGCATCTTCACGCGGGCGCGGGTGATCTGGTCGAGGAAATCGGCGTAGGGCCCGTTCTCCTCGTCGACCACGTCGGGCAGGGCGAAGAGCTTGTCCTCGGACTCGAGGAAGGAGTCGCGCACGCGCACGAGGCGCACACGGCCGCTGCCCAGGTCCTTGTCGATGCGGAAGGGGATGAACGCGGTATCGATGTCGTCGAGATCGAGACCGTATTCGCGGAGCGGCTCGCAGAGCTCGACGATATGGTCGATCTGGCGGGGGTCGATGATGCTCAGCCCGTCCACATCCCAGTGCACGGTGTCGCTGAGCTCCTCGACCCACCAGTTATGATCGTCGCCGAGGCGGATGACGGCCCAGTCCAGCGTTGGGGTTGATTTCGCCATGTTGAAAGAGAGTCGGATTCCAGTGAAAAATGCCCGCGTTTGATATTGCCGGGATAGGTGACCGCCAAAATCGGGCAGGGCGTCAACACCTTTAGCGCAGCTTTTTTCATGGGTGATCACCCCGGGGCCGGACGTGGGGCGTTCCCGCGGAAAAGTCGTTGCGCGGGGCGCTTGAGTAATGGCGACGCGCCGCCCAAGCTCCGCCGTTTTCCCATGGGTCTGATCTACGAAAAACTGGTGCGTCCGCTCGCGTTCCGCCGCGACCCGGAGGTCGCCCACGAATCTGCCGTGCGGGCATTGTCGCTGCTCGGCCATGTCGCGCCGGCCTGCCGGCTGCTCGAGTGGTGGAATGCGTTGCCGGCGAGCGCGCGGCGCCCGGTCGAGTGCGCCGGGCTGCAGTTTCCCAACCGCGTCGGCCTGGGTGCCGGCTTCGACAAGAACGCCCACTGCTGGCCCGCCGCCGCTGCGCTGGGCTTTGGCCACGTCGAGATCGGCACCGTCACGCGGCTCGCCCAGCCGGGCAATCCCAAGCCGCGCCTGTTCCGCTTCCCCGCGGAGGAGGCGATCATCAACCGCATGGGCTTCAACAACGTGGGGGCCGAGGCCATCGCGCGCCGGCTGGCGAAGCAGCCGCGGCGCGGCCGCCGCCGCATCCCGCTCGGCATCAATTTGGGCAAATCGAAGGTCGCCCCGCTCGACGAGGCCGTGGCGGACTACCTCGGCAGCTTCGCCCTGCTCGCCGACCACGCCGACTACATCGCGATCAACGTCAGCAGCCCGAACACGCCCGACCTGCGCAAGCTGCAGGAGCACGACCGCCTGGTCGAGCTGCTCGCCGCGCTCCAGAATGCCAACAGCGAGCGTGAGGCGGCCACCATGGGCAGCCGCCGGCCGATCTTCCTCAAGATCGCCCCCGACCTCACCTGGCCGCAGATCGACGACATCCTGCAGATCCTGCACGACCTCCGGCTCGACGGAATCATCGCCACGAATACGACGCTCGAGCGTCCCGGCCCGTTCGCCACCGTCGACCAGGCGGGTGGCCTGAGCGGCCGCCCGCTCTGCCGGCGGTCGACCCAGATCATCAACTACATCGCACGTGCGACCGGCGGCCGGCTCCCGATCATCGGGGTGGGCGGCATCACCGACGAGGCGACCGCCGGAGAGAAGCTCGATGCGGGCGCCACGCTGGTGCAGGTCTACTCCGGCTGGATCTACCGCGGCCCGTTCTTTGCCGCCGAGCTGGCGCGGGCGTTGACGTGGCGGTGAGGCGCCGCCCGTCGCCGCGGTTTGCGGCGATCGATCGCCGTGGCCCGGCGCGGAGTCGTCGCCCCCGCGGTTGAGGCGGCCGTCTCGCGCGCCACCGTCGTGGTGCGGCCCGACAAGAGCCTCCGGTCGCGACCCGGCCTGCCGATCGGTCCCGCCGGTTGCACTCGCGGGCACAGCGGGGACAGTCCGGCGCCCGAGCGAAGGGTTTCCGCCCATGTCAACCGCCCTGCGAGAACGTCTGCGGCTGTCGTCCGGCACGGAGGTGTCATTCATCACGGCCGGGGAGCCGTCGAAGCCTCCGGTGTTGCTC
>JAEZSJ010000228.1 GCA_023443985.1 Verrucomicrobiota bacterium
CCGAGGAGGATCTGTCCGCGTTGGGGGCGGGCGAGCGTGAGGAAGCGGCGGAAGGTGTGCTGCGGCATGGTGGGAGCTCCGCGGCGAAACGTTGGCTGCGGGCGGGGGTCGGCAAAACAAAAGCCGCCCGGAGGCGGGCGGCCGGTCCGCACGGTGGCGGGAGTAATGAATCGGGCGGGTGAAGAACGCGCGAAGGAAGAGCGTGGACGGGGAAGTACGGAAGGGCGAACTGTGGAAATCAGGGAATCAGGAACGGAAGGAGGAAGGCGGAGTGGAGCTATCTGGAACTCAGAAAATCAGGAAACGGAAGGCGGACCACGGTGGGCACGGAGAGGCGGAGGAGGCCACGGGGGCGGAATGGGGATGTGGAAATCAGAAACAGACCGGGGCGCAGTTGAGCCTGAGAGTGACAGAGGCCGAATTGTTCGGACGATGGACCACGGATCACGCAGATGGGCACGGATGAGCGGGAATCGGGAACGGAGGGCCAGGACGACGACCTGGCCTACAGACGGATGCCGTTCACAGGGTCTTGATGACCTCGGTCTTCGGGAAACGGACCTTGGGGAGCGTGGCGTATTTGTCGGACTCGGCACGGTAGCCGAGGGCGACGGCGGCAAGCGTCGCGTAACCATCTTTCCGGACGCCGAGGATCTCGTCGAACTTCGCCGGCTCGAAGCCCTCCATCGGGCAGGTGTCGATGCCGAGGAGCGCCGCGGCGGTCATGAGCTGGCCCAGCGCGATGTAGGCCTGGCGGGCGGCCCATTCGAGGAGGTGGGGTTTGCGGCTGTCGGCGAGCAGGCTCCCCTCCATCACGCGTTGGTAGCCGGCGAGCGCGGCGACGGGTTGGCCGCGGACTTCGGCGGTGCGTTCGATGTAGTGGGCGATGTCGGCGGCGGTGAGTTCGCTCCGGGCGGTGACCACGACGAAATGCGAGGCGTCGGTCACCTGCGCCTGGCCCCAGGCGTGCGGGCGGAGCTTTGCGCGGAGCGCGGGGTCGCGGACGACGAGGAAACGCCAAGGCTGCAGGCCGAAGGAGGAGGGCGTGAGCACGAGGGTGTCCTCGAGCGCGTTCCAGGTTGCGGGGGAGATCTTGCGCGCGGGATCGAAGACCTTCGTGGCATAGCGCCAGTGAAGGGCCGAGAGAAGTTGATCGGTGGTGATCGTGTGCATCACAGCGCGCGTAATGTGCCCGCGAACAACCGCGGTGCAAACGGCCGCGGGGCGAGCGGCGCTTGCGGGCAGCTGTTCGCGCGGAGTGGGGAGTCCGGACGGCCGCGGCGGGGACAGCGGCTCAGAGCCCGGCGGCGAGGGCGGCGAGGTGGAGCAGCGGCCGGGCGAGCATGCCCATGAGCGCCCCGAGGGTGGCGGCGAACGCGGGGAAGACGTTCAGCGCGACGATGAGCGCGAGCATGCTCCACCGCGAGATCTGGGCGAACGTCTCCCAAGTCATGCCGACGGCGACACGCAGCAGGCGGCCGCCGTCGAGCGGCGGGACCGGCAGGAGATTGAAGACGAACAGGGTGATGTTCACCAGGATCGTCTTGAAGGTGAGCTCCGCGAAGACGGGGTGGTAGCGCGTGAGCAGGCCGCCGAGCATGGCGACCCCGATGGCGAGCAGAAGATTCGAGAACGGCCCCGCGAAGGTCGTGAGTGCGTCATCGGAACGTGGATGCTTGAAGCGGTTGACGTTCACGGGCACCGGTCTGGCCCAGCCGAACAGGAACCGGCCATCGAGGAGAAAGATGCAGAGGACGGGGAAGATGATGGTGCCGAGGAGATCGATGTGCGGCAGCGGGTTGAGCGTCACCCGGCCCTGCGCATGGGCGGTGTCGTCGCCGAGCTTCCACGCCGTCCACGCGTGCGCCCACTCGTGGATGCACAGGCTGCTGACGAGGATGATGAGGAAGAGAGTGCCGTCGCGGAGATCCATCAGGGCGCTTTCTCGGCGGTTCCGGCGAGCTGTTCAACCAGCTTCTGCTTGCTGGCCTGGAGCGGAGCCTCGGTGATCTGGTCGAGGAGCGCGCGGGCTTCGTCGGCGCGGCCGAGGGTGGCGAGGATGTTGGCCTGATGGAGCTGGATGGTCTGGAACTCGACGCCGGGTTTCGCGCGCTGGCCGAGCGCCTTCCAGGCGGCGACGGCCTCGTCCCAGTTCGGCTCGGTGAGATCGTAGAAGCTTTCGGCGAAGCGGTAGCCGTAGGCCATGTTGTCGGGCGCGAGCTCGGCGGCCTGGCGGAACTCGGCGGCGCTGCGGGCGAGGAGGTCGCCGCGGGCGTACAGCTTCGCGTCGACGAAGAACTCGCGGTACTCGTAGAGCAGCAGGCCGAGTTGGTAGTGGTAGAGCGGCTCCTTCGGCTCGAGCTTGATGGCGGCTTCGTAGAGCTTGGCGGCCTGTTCGTACTCGCCCTCCTCGGCGTGGCGGTTGGCGAGCTGGTTCTTCACGACGGCCACGGCGGGGTCGATGCCGTCGGCCTTCAGGAAGATGTCGTAGGAGCGTTTCGGATGCCCGGTGGAGTTGAGGAAGAGGCCGTAGGCGACGTAGGCGGCCACGAGCTTCGGGTCCCGGCGCAGGAGCGCCTCGTAGTCCCGCACGACCTCGCTGAGCTGCATCTCGACGCTGCTGCGGTCCATTGTCTCGCCGGCGTCCTGGGCGGCGGCGAGGATCATGCGCTGGCGCTGGAGGATGCGCTTGAGCTCGCGCTCCGACATCGACTCGCCGGCGGCGTGCGCGGCAAACGGGGCGAGGGCGGTGACGAGGGCGAGGAGGAGCGGGAGGAGACGTGTCATCACGGGCGAAAGGGAGACCGCGAGCCGAGCAGGTTGTGCCGTGCGGCGCGAGCCTTTCGGCAGCCGGCGGAGCCACATGAAGGGCGGTGGAGAACCGGACCGACAGAAGGAAACGCTGAGAATGAGGGCGCAGGGGGCGCGCCCAACGGCGCCGCGCCCGGAGCGCTGCTCTTCCAGGAAACCGCATCTGTCGCCTCTCGTCCCAGGCGGTGCCGGCTCACGGATAGCTGTTCTCGCGAACAGCTATCCGTGAGCCGGCACCGCCTGGGACGAGAGGCGACAGATGCGGTTTCCTGGAAGAGCAGCGCTCCGGGCGCGGCGCCGTTGGGCGCGCCCCCTGCGCCCTCAT
>JAEZSJ010000325.1 GCA_023443985.1 Verrucomicrobiota bacterium
GGGCGAGGGTGCGCAGGGCGGCGAGGCCGTTGCCATGGGGAAGATCGAGGTCGACGAGCGCGACCGAACAACGTCCCCCGGCCTCGAGCCAGGGGATGAGATCGGCGGGGTTGTCGATCACGCGCGGGCGCCCGCCCCAGCGGGCGATCCAGTCGCGGAGCAGGGCGGCGACGCGTTGGTTGTCCTCGAGCACCAGGATGTCGCGGCCGTCGACCTGGATGTGTTTCTGGGTCCAGATCGGGGGGCGGGACCCCTCGATGGGCACATAGGGAAGGGCGAGGTGGAACGTGCTGCCCAGGCCGGGTTCGCTGTCGAACCAGAGCCGGCCCTCCATGAGCTCGGCGAGGCGGCGGCTGGTGGCGAGGCCCAGCCCGGTGCCGCCGTAGAGGCTGTACGTGGCGGTGTCGGCCTGGCTGAAGGCCTTGAAGAGGTGGTCGCGTTTCTCCTGGGGAATGCCGATGCCCGTGTCGCGGACGAAGAACCGCATCTCGCCCACATTCGGGTTGTCCGGCGAGGAGTCGAAGCCGACATGCACCTGGACCTCGCCGCGGTCGGTGAACTTGAGCGCGTTGGAGAGCAGGTTGCCGAGGATCTGCCGCAGGCGCACCGGATCGGTCTGGATCTGGGCGGGCAGCATGGGGTCGATGTCGCAGAACAGGTCGAGGTTCTTCTCGGCGGCCTTGGCGGCGTGGCCGCGGAGGAGCTCCTCGACAAGGTTGGAGAGGTCCACCGGCTGCGGGTTGATCTCGAGTTTGCCGGCTTCGATCTTCGCCAGGTCGAGCAGCTCGTCGGTGAGCGTGATGACGCTCTCGGCGCTTTCGACCACGGACCGGGCGAGCTCCTGCTGCTGTTGGTTGATGCCGGATTCGATGAGGAGATTGGCCATGCCCAGGACGCCGTTCATGGGCACGCGGATGTCGTGGCTGAGCGTGGCGATGAACTCGGAGGTCATCCGTGCGGCGTGGAGCGCGGTGTCCCGCTCGCGGGCGATGATCGCCTCATGCTGCTTCTGCATCGTGATGTCGGCGGGGAGCGCGAGCACGGAGCCGTCGGGGAGACGCGAGATGCGCCAGCCGATCCAGAGTTCGCCGAACTGGAGCTCAATGGCGTCGTCGACCTCGCCCGTGCGGGCGCATTTGCGGAGACGGACGACGAGGTCGCCGATGGAGAGGTCCTCCGACGAGAGCCCGCGGCTGCTGAAGAACTGGTCCGCAAACTTGTTGGCGGCGCGCCAGTGGCCATCGGGATCGGCCACGGTGGCGGGAAAGGCGAGGTGCTCGAGGAGTTGTTCGGCGGCGAGGCCGCCCTGCGGGGAGGAGGAGCGGCGCTGCGTCTGCTGGCGATGGATGATCCAACCGACCGCGACGCCCACCGCGAGGGCGAGCACGCCGCCCGCGGCGAGGACCGGCGGAGAAAACGGACCGGCGGCGGTCGCGAGGGTGGCTGGGAGGATGCTGGGGAGTGGGCCGATCATCGATCGAACAAGTTGTACTCGGTCGGAAGCGCGCCCGCTCAAGGGGAGATTGCGCGCTGCGACCGCGGCTCCGCGGGAAGGAAGGTGAGACGCGTGGTGGGAGGATGTTCGACAGGCGGGAGCCGGCCAACCAATCTCCCGACATGTTCATCGTCCATGTTCACGTGCAGGTTAAGCCCGAATGTGTGGAGGGGTTCCGGGCTGCGTCGCTGGCGAACGCGTCCGCCAGCGTGCGCGAGCCCGGCATCGCGCGGTTCGATGTCTGCCAGCAGGCCGACGACCCGACGCGGTTCGTGCTCGTCGAGGTCTATCGCGACGCTGCCGCGCCGGCGGCGCACAAGGAGACGGCGCATTATGCCGCGTGGCGCGACACCGTGGCGCCGATGATGGCGGCGCCGCGCACGAGCGTGAAGTTCGCCAATCTTTTTCCCGCCGATGCAGGCTGGTGACGGCAGGAACGGGGCGGAGAGCGGGACCGCGACGGTGCGCTTCGAGTTCGCCACGGCGCAGCGGATCGTGTTCGGCGACGGCGTGCGGTCGGAGTTGCCGGGCCTCACGGCCGCGCTCGGCCGGCGAGTGCTCTGGGTGGCGGGCGCGGAGCCGCGCCGGCACGCACAACTGCTCGCGGCGGTCGCCGCCGCGGTGGAGCAGGTGGAGACGTTTGCCGTGCCCGGCGAGCCGACCGTCGAACTGGTCGAGGAGGGTTCGCGGCGGGCGCGAGCGGCGGGTTGCACGGCGGTCGTCGCGATCGGCGGCGGCAGCGCGATCGATGCCGGCAAGGCGATCGCAGCGCTCGCGACCAATCCCGGCGAGACGCTGGACTATCTGGAGGTGGTCGGGCGCGGGCAGCCGCTGACGGCGGTGCCGTTGCCGTTCATCGCGGTGCCCACGACCGCCGGCACCGGTGCCGAGGCGACACGCAACGCGGTGCTCGGGGTCGCCGCGGAGCGGGTGAAGGTGAGCCTGCGCAGCGCGGCGATGCTGCCCCGCGTGGCGCTCGTGGACCCGGAGCTCGCCCACGGGTTGCCGGCGGCGGTGACTGCCGCGACCGGCATGGACGCGCTCACGCAGCTGATCGAACCCTACCTTTCGTGTCGTTCCAACCTGATGACGGATGCGCTCTGTCGCGACGGGATCGGCCGGGTGGCGAGGGCGCTGCCGCGGGCGTTCGCGGCCCGGCACGAGCCGGGCGCGCGCGCGGAGCTTGCGTTGGGCGCGCTCTACAGC
>JAEZSJ010000339.1 GCA_023443985.1 Verrucomicrobiota bacterium
AGGGTGGTCTCGCGCTCAAGGTCGCGGCGGGCCTGGGCGAGACCGGCTTCAGCTTGGGCGAGGCGGGCGTTGATCTCGTTGGCGGAGATGGTCGCGAGGGTGTCGCCACGTTTCACCGACTGACCGAGGGCGATCGGCAGGGCGGCGATCGTGCCCATGACCTTCGGCGCGAGGGCGGCCCGTTCGACCGCGCGCACGGTGCCCGGCAGTTCGGTGCGGCGGGTGTCGGCGACGACATGGGCCTCGGCGGTGCGCACGCTGGCGGGCGCCGGGGCGGACACCTGGGCGGGATCGCGGCTGCACCCTGGGGCGAGCAGCGCGAGGGTGAGAACGGGAGCGAGGAGGTGGCGTTTCATGGAAAGGAGGTGCGGGAACAGGCGGGCGGGGGAGGTCTCGGGGGCTTGGCTCAGCTCCGCAGCGAGGACAGTCCGAAGAGGGCGCCGAGCACGGCGCCGTAGATCGCGCCCCGCCACCAAGTCGACGTCAGGGGGCAGGTGCCGGCGGAGCACTGGCCGAAATAGCCCATGAGGGCGCCGAGTATGGATCCGACGGTGACGGAGGCAAGGAGGCGGGAGATTTTCATCGGTGGTCGGGCGCGCGGGCGATGATTCAGTGGTTGCCGCAGCCGCACGATTCGGCGGGTTTCTCGCCGGGGGCTGCCGGCGCGCAGGAGCACTGGGCATCGTCGCAGCCGCAGGTGCCGGGGGAGGAGGGGAAGACCTTGCGGAGGATGTTGCAGGCCGGGCAGAAGCCGGTGAAGGCGGACTGGACGAGGTTCACGCCGACGAAGGCGGCGAGCAGCAGCCACCAGGGGCTGACCCAGTGCCCGAGGGCGAGGCTGGCGAGGACCATGGTGCCGGCGAGGACGCGGATGCGGTATTCGAGTTTCATGGGAGAAGGCGGTTGCGTTTTACTGAATAGCCACATAGTTATGCAGAAGATTGAAGTCGTCAAGTCCCGGTTTTCCGTTTGTGGTGCTCGGCATGGCCAAGGAACTGCCCGCCGAGACGATCGAGCTCATCGCCCAGCGTTTCCGCGCAATGGGTGAGCCGATGCGGCTGCGCATCCTCATGGCGCTGCGCGACCGCGAGCGCAGCGTGAGCGAGTTGGTCGACCTGCAGGAGACGAGTCAGGCGAACATCTCGAAACACCTGCAGGTGCTCACCGCGTGCGGCCTGCTCCGGCGGCGCAAGCAGGGGCTCAACGTGCTCTACGCGATCGCGGACCCGGGGATCTTCTCGATGTGCGACACCGTGTGCGGCAGCCTGAAGAAGCAGCTCGACGCGCAGGCGAAGCTGCTGGGGTGAGGGGCGGAGGCGGGCGCATTCTGCGGCGCCCGGGTGTCGCGCCGGGCCGGCGACGCGGGCGCCGGAAACCGCCCCACGCGTGAACGGGCCGGCCCGGTGGCAGGCAGTCGAGTTCGGCGGGGTGCGCTGTCGGACGGTGTGACGGCCGGCGCCGCCTCAGCGGCGGGGAAGGTCGTCGAGCGGGACGACCCGGTCGACGCGCAGACGGAGGAAACGACGCGGGCCGGCGCCGGTGGTCACCGGGTCGACGATCGACACCGCCTTCGGATAACCGGGCAGGGTTGTTCCGAGATCGGTCCAGGTCACGAGGTCGGTGCTGGCCTGGACGGTGTATTCGATATCCGGAGCCCAGCCTTTCCGCTGGAAGGCGAGCGCGGCGTGGGACTCGCCGGAGTCGCTCACCAGGGTGATCGCGGTCGGGCTCGGGGCCACGGGGCCGCGGGCGGCCAGGCCGAAGGCGTAGCGTTCGAGATTGGTCACGCCGGCGCGGTCGGGGTCGGCGCCGAGCCCGGAGACGGCGTCGTCGGCGAGATCGGAGCCGGCGAAGTTTCCGGCGCGCCACGCGTCGTAGTTGGTCCACGTTTCGTCGTGGATGAGGACCGTGGCGGCGCTGGAGGACGGGGAGATGTTTCCGGCGGCATCGAAGGCGGAGACCGTGTAGGTGTGGCTGGTGCCCGTGGTCAGGCCGGTGTCCGTGTAGCTGGTGCCGGCCACCGCGTGGGCGGCCGGCACTCCGTCGCGGTGGACGCGGTAGCCGGCGACGCCCACGTTGTCTACCGAGGCGGTCCAGGTGAGGGCGGCGGAGTTCGCGCCCTCCGATCGGGCCTGCAGTCCGGTGGGACGCGAGGGGGCGGTCAGGTCGGCGGGGGTGCCGATGGCCCGGGTCATGAGCCACGAGAAGAGGGCCGGGTCGGAGTAGGGGATGTTGGTCGAGTGGCCCATCGCGGGGTACTCCGAGTAACGGATCACATCGACCCCCTCGAGCGTGAGCACCTTGGTGGTCCGGCCGAAGGCGGGTTCGTCGAGCACGGTCTCGATGGCGGCGGCGCTGGCGGGATGGTTCCGGATCTGGGCGTAGAGGGCGCGGGAGACGGCGATCCGCTGCGGATCGTCCTTGAGGCCGATGTGCATCGAGATGGCGATCTTGTTGATCGCCCCTTCGGCGAGCACGGACTCCGACTGGCCGGCGATCCGGACAAGACCGGCGAAACATTTCCCCCTGCTCAGGAAACCGCGGATGGTCTTGTACGACCCCGAGCCGCCCATGGAAAAGCCGGTGAGGTAGATGCGGGCGAGGTCGATCCGGTAGTTCTGGGAGGCGGTGACCGTGTCGATCAGATCGGAGAGCGCCGCGCCGTCGGCCTCGGTGGCCTTGTTGAAGACGAGATAGAACGCCGGATAGGACCGGCGGATCGCGGTGGTGAAGTAGCCGGACTCGTTCCACGGTCCGAATACAACGAGCGGGTAGGTGCGGTCGGCATTCTCCGGGCGGCGGTAGCCCCACGGCTCCTCCCACGTGTAGGTCCCGTCCCGATAGGTGGCGGGGCGTTCCGCCTCGGTGAAGGTCTCGGCCGGCGGCAGCGGAACCACCACCCGCTCGGCGGCGCGGGCACGAAGCCCCGGCGCGGCGAGGGCGGCCAACAGGAACATCCGGAGGAGTGGTGAGGTGATCGGGTGCATGGTGAGAGCCTTTCTGAGGCGGTGCAGGCGAGGCGGGCCGTGAGACGGCGAACCGCCGGATGGCCGGCGGGGCGCGCGTGCCACGGCGATGCATCGGGCGGCGCGCGCGGGGCGGCAACGGCCAATGTCTCCCGTCGTGCAGGTTTACCGACGTTTGCGGCCGGCGCGGCGGCTCACTCGACCGGGGTGCCGCCGGGTTTGGTGTCCTTGAACTCGCCGGGGGCGCCGTCGATCGGGCCGAAACGGGCGACGTTCTGGTCGACGATGCGGTGCAGCACGATGTCGACGTAGAGTGTGGTGTTCGGGTCGACGAAGTCGTCGAGCGCCTTGGCGCGGGAGCGGAACTCGGCGGGCTTGTAGTACGCGAGCCCGCAGTCGGGCCGCGCGGTGATGCGGAAGCCGAACTGGTCGTCGGGCACGGCCATCATCACGTCGAAATCGAGGTAGAAGGTGATGCGCTCGGGGCTGTGCCGGTTGCGTTGCTTGTCGACGAAGAAGCCCTTGCGGAGCTTGTCGGGGTCGTAGGCGGCGCCGGCGAGGAGGAGCACGTCGTAGTCGGTCACGCGGGCGCCCTGGTCGTCGGTGAGCTGGAAGACGATCTGGAAGAAACGGCGGCGTTTGCCGGCGCCGGCCTGCTGTTGCGCGGTGGCCTCGGTCCAGGCGTCGGCGAGGGCCTTGTAGGCGGATTTCGTGGATACGGCGAGCGCGTCGAGGACGGCGGCGACGACAGGCTTCGTGGTGGCGTTCGCGGCGGTGGGGCTGCGGAGGATGCCGAACTTCGTGCCGGAGTGCGACGCTTCGGGCAGTACGCGGAAGGCGCCGGGCGCGGAGCGGCGCAGCCGGCCGTCGAGTTCGAGCAGCGTGGCGTCGCCGCCGTCGGACCGGGTGACGGTTTTGCGGCCTTGGCGGAGGGTGAGCCAACCGTAGGCGAGATTGGCGGCGGCCACGCGGACGACGCCGTCGGAGCCGGCCTCGCCGGTGTAGCTGTTGATGTGGTCGTAGAGTTTCGGGTCGATCTTCTCGCCGGTGAGGACGAAGGGCATGAACGAGCCGCCGCCGGCGAAGGGCGCAAGGTCGAGCCACGCCTGGTTGAGGCGGCGGGCGCCGGTGCTGCCGAGCTCGAGCCACTCAAGGATCTGTTCGCCGGGCTCGATGCCCTCGCACCAGGCCTTCATCCGGCCGAGGCGCGACGAGCCGAGGATGGCGAGGGCGGAGCCGTGGTTGGCCGGCGCGAGCATGACGAGATGTTGCAGCGGGCAGGCCTGGAGGTTCGCGGCGTGGTAGCGCTGGACCCATTCGCGCACGACCGGTCCGCCGGTGGAGTGGGTGATGCAGGAGAACGCGTTGATGCCGTCGGGGCACTCGCCGAGCGCGTCGCGCAGGGCGCGGTCGAACGCGCGCACGACATCGTCCATGCGCACGCCGTTGCGGAAGCTGATGTAGCGGCCGAGGTGGACCTCGACCGGGTCGATCACGAGGCCGCGGTCTGCGGCGCGGGCGGCGAGGAGGCGCGGGAGCTCCCCGTAGGTGTCGGTGTGGTGAACGCTCCAGCCGTGGACGAAGGCGAGTTTCATTGGGAGGTGGCGGATTTGGGCCGCCGGCGGGAGGGCGACGCGGGCCGGGCAGATGCACCTTACGGGGAGTCACCGCGTTGCAAGCACGGAGGGCGGGCGCGGGCATCCCCGCCCGGCCGGGGAACGCTAACGGGCGGCGGAGGTTGTTTTCCGGGCGGCTCGGCGCGTGCGGTTGAGTGCGGCGGTGAGGGTGAGGTGGCAGCGGTAGCAGACGACGCGCAGGTTCGCGCGACCCTGCGCGTCACCGCCCTCGCAGACGGGCGTGATGTGGTCGATCTCGTACCAGACCCGGCCGAGGCGCGGCCAGCCTTCTGCGGCGGCGCGTTCCAGCGGGCGGCGGTCGCCCTCGAGCAACGCCTCGCGGACCTGCGCGCGGAGGCTCTCGGGATGGCAACCGCACAACGCACAGAGGCCCCGGTGCAACTCGTACACGTGTTTGCGCACGACGGCCCAATCACAGCGGAGCCGCACGCGCTCGACGCATTCCGCGCTGGCCCAGGTGCGGCGCGGCGGCGGCACCTCCTGGCCGCAACCGCAGCGGCAGAGCCGCCGGCGGTGGGGGCCGAGCAGCGGGTTGACCGGTGGCCAGGGCGGCAGATGGGGGCGGCGCTTCATGGCTCCGCCGACGGTGGAACGGAGCCGCGGGACGGGCGACCCTTTTTCCGCGATCCAGGCGGATGACGGCGCTGTCGTCCGTCCGGCGAAAGACGCGCGGACAGCCATTCCCCTAGGTTGCGGTGAACCTCACATCGGCGCGGCGGCCGGGACGATCCTGTCGCCGCCGCTCAGCGCCACCGCCCTCGCGAGGGAAAGTGGTGGTAGGTGATGGATTCGAACCATCGAAGGGCAGAGCCCAATTGATTTACAGTCAATCCCCGTTGGCCACTTGGGTAACCTACCGTGAAGGAGCGGGGACGTTGGAAAACGGTCGTGGCTTTGCCAAGCGCTTTCTTGGCGAGTTTTTCCATGCCGGTGCGCGTCACCTCTCGGCGGCGTGCCGGGCCGCGCCACGGGGCGGCGACTACAGGAGCCCGGCCTCGCGGAAACTGTAGAAGCCGCGGCCGGCCGGATCGCGCGAGGGCTGGCCGAGGATGACGTGGTCCAGCAGGGCGATTTCGACGGCGCGGGCGGCGGCGGCGAGCTGGCGTGTGATCTGGAGGTCGGCGCTGCTGGGCGCCGGGTCGCCGCTGGGGTGGTTGTGCACGGCGATGATGGCGCAGGCGCCGGCCTTGATCGCCTCGCGGAAGACTTCGCGGGGATGCACGAGCGCGCTGGTGGCAGTGCCGGAGGTGATTTCGTCGCGGCGCAGGAGGCGGTTGCGGCGATTGAGGCTGACCACCCAGAACTTCTCGACGGTCAGGCCGAGCAGCTCTGTGCGGAAGAGGTCGAAGATCTGCTGCGGGGCCTCGAGCTGGGGCGGCACGATGTCGCGCTGGGCGAGCATGCGGCGGGCGATCTCGAGCACGCTCACGAGCTGCTGCGCCTTGACGCGGCCGATTCCCTTCACGCGGCGGAAATCGGCGGCGGACCAGGCGAGCAGGCCCGCGAGGTTGCCGCCGGCGGCGGCGAGAAGATCCTCGGCGACGCACTTCACGTTGCGGCCGGCGCTGCCGCTGCGGAGGATCATCGCGAGCTGCTCGGCATCGGTGAGCGCCTCGGGGCCGGAGCGTTCCTGGCGCTCCTGCGGCCGTTCGCCGGCGGCGAGATCCTTGATGCGGGGCACGGGGTAGAGCACGGGGGTGGCCATGGGCGCGGGCGTTCAGGGATGACGGGGAGTGCGCGCGGTGTCCGGATGTGCGCGCAGGCGGGGCGGCTGGTCTGCGGGGAACGGGCCGGCCGCGCCGGTGGCCACCGGATAGCGGAGAGACGGGGCTGTGTCCAGCAACTGGTGGCGCGGGAGGCGGGCGTCAGCTCGTCGCCACGGGATCCGTGTTGCCGTTGCGCGCGAGGAGTTGCTCGACTTCCTTGCGGAGGTCGGCGAGCTCCTTGCTCTTGAAGCTCTGCTTGGTGCGGCGGAGCACGTCGACGGCGCGGCGGAGGGCGACCTCGCGGTCGAGGAGTTGTTGCGCCTGGCCGTCGCGTTGGGCGCTCTCGAGGGCGCTGGCGGCCTGCTCGAGCTCGGAGAGCACGAGGATGACATGGCGCAGCGAGAGCTGGAGGTAGTGGCTCATGGAGCCGTCGGCGGAGGGGCCGGTGTGCCGGTACTGGTTGACGATGGCGTCGAGCTCCCGCTCCCAGTCGCGGAGGTGGCGCTGGCCGGCCCGCACGGCGCGGCGGGTGCGGAGCTTGAGGATGGCGTCGTCGAGAATTTGGGTGAGCTCCTCGAAATCCGGCGGCTTCATGAGGTACGCGACGACGGGCAGGCGCAGGGCGCGGGCGGCGGTCTCGACGGAGGGCTGGCCGGTGAGGACGACGATGGGGAGGCCGTCGGCCAGCCGGCTGACGTGCTCGAGCATGGAGACGCCATCGTTGCCGGGCATGCGCAGGTCGGAGATGAGGGCGTCGAACTCCTGGATCCCGAGTTGCGCGAGCGCCTCCTGGCCGGAGGCGACACAGGTGCAGGCGAAGCCCAGGGAGCAGAGCACGCGCTCGAGGGAGCTGCGCACGACGGCCTCGTCGTCGGCCACGAGAAGGCGGCCACGTGAACCGGGTTCGGTGTTGTTCATGTGGTGGAGGCGGAATCGAGGGCCCGGCGCAGGCCGGCGGCGAGGGTGGCCACGTTGGCGGGTTTCGCGATGATTTCGCGCACGCCGCTGGCGTGCATGGCGGCGACGGTATGGTTGCCGGTGTAGGCGCTCAGCAGCACGACCGGCAGCTCCGGGCGCAGGCGGCGGGCGGTGGCGGCGATCGCGAGCCCGTCGACGAGGGGCATCATCAGGTCGGTGAGGATGAGGTCGAACTCGCCCGGCGCGGACTGCAGGCGGTCGAGGGCGGCCTGGGAGTTGTTGAACGACTCCACCCGGTAGCCGAGCTTCTGGAGGATGCGCTGGATCGCCAGCGTGACCGTGGGCTCGTCGTCGACATGCAGGACACGCTCCCCGCGGCTGTGGTGCGCGGGCGGGACGCCGGGAACGAGCGGGCGGCCGCTGGGAGCTGGAGTTGGCGAGTTCATCGAACGTACGAAAGACCCTCTCTCCGGCGTTCCCCCCGGCCCCATCGAAAGCAAAAGGCACAACCACACCGACGGCCCGGAAAGGCGAGGGTGGGATTGTGCCTTCGACTTACAGGTCCGTTTGTCCTGCCCGAGAAAGCGACCCGCGGAGCGGGCTTTCGGGCGGAGCATTGGACTCCGGTTGTAGTGGCGGCAATGAGAATATTCGGCGGCCCGGGAGAGGGCGGGCGCCGGGCGGCTACGCGGCGCAGGCTTCCGGCGCGGGCTGCGCGAAGCGTCGTTTGTCGAGAGATTTCATGTACGCCTCGCGGGGGCTGATCGTGCCGGCGGCGACGAGGTCGGCGAGGACGTTGTCCATGCTCGACATGCCCTCGGCGGCGCCGGACTCGATGATGGCGCGGATGTCGGAGATGCGGCCGGTGCGGATGACATTGGCGAGCGCCTCGTGCTGGAGGAGGATCTCGTGCGCGGCGACGCGGCCGCCGCCCTCCCGGCGGCAGAGCAGCTGCGAGACGATGCCGGAGAGGCAGCCGGCGAGCAGCACGCGCACCTGGTTCTGCTCCTCGGAGGGGAAGGCGTTGATGATGCGATCGACGGTCTTGGGCGCGGAGTTGGTGTGCAGTGTGCCGAAAACGAGGATACCCATCGCGGCGGCGTTGAGGGCGAGCTTGATGGTCTCGAGCTCGCGCATCTCGCCGAGGAGGATCAGGTCGGGGTCGGAGCGCATCGCGCTGCGCAGGCCGGCCGCGAAGGACCGCGTGTGCTCGCCGACCTCCCGGTGGACGATGACGGAGCGGCGGTTCGGGTGCACGAACTCGACCGGGTCCTCGAGCGTGATGATGTGGCGGGTCTGCGTGGCGTTGATGTGGTCGATCATCGCCGCGAGCGTGGTGCTTTTGCCGGAGCCGGTCGGGCCGGTGACGAGCACGAGGCCGGAGCGCAGCGCGCAGAGCTTCTTGAGGGCGGGCGGCAGGCCGAGCTGCTCGAAGCCGAGGATCCGCGACGGGATCTGCCGCAGCACCGCGGCCATGCCCCAGTGGTTGTGGAGGTAGTTGCAGCGGAAGCGCGCCAGGTCGGGGATCTCGTAGGCGAAGTCGAGGTCGCTGTGCTCCTCGAAGTGGGTCCAGCGCTTCGGCGGGCAGATCTCGCGCAGGAGCGGCGCGATCGTCTCGGGCGTGAGCGGGGCGTCGGCAAGCGGCTGCAGGTCGCCGGAGATGCGGCCGCGCGGCGGGAGGCCGACGGTGAGATGGAGGTCGGAGCCGCCGCGGCGCAGCAGTTCGGAGAGGAGTTGATCGAGGGCGGCCACGGGAGGAGAGCGGAGTGCGGAGGGTGGTGGGTCGGAGGGGCGGTTCAGAACAGGCCGAAGCGTTTCTTCTCCGGGGTGTCGGTCGCGGCTTCGGCGGGGGTGTTGCCGGCGGGAGCGGCGGCGGCATTCTCAAGCAGGGCGCGGAGGGCGCGGTTGCCGATGTTGGCGAGGGCGACCTCGAGGGTGATCCGGCCGGCGCGGTACAGCGCGAGCACGGCGGAGTCCAGCGAGAGCATGCCGTCGCGCACGCCGGTCTCCATCACGCTGCCGAGGTTCTGGAGCTTGTTCTCGCGGATGAGATTCCCCACGGCGAGGTTCGCGACGAGGATCTCGGGGGCGAGCACGCAGGCGCCGTCGACCGCGGGCAGGAGCCGCTGGCAGAGGATGCCGCGCAACGATTCCGAGACCATCGCGCGAATCTGGGACTGCTGGGAGGGAGGGAACACGTCGAGCAGGCGGCTGAGCGTGGAGGCCGCATCGGCGGTGTGCATCGTGCCGATCACGAGATGGCCGGTCTCGGCGGCGGTGATGGCGATGTTGATCGTCTCCAGATCGCGGAGTTCGCCGATCGCGATCACATCGGGGTCCTGCCGGAGCGCCGCGCGGAGGGCGGTGGAGAACGTCTTCGTGTGGTCGCCGACCTGGCGTTGGGTGACGATGCACTGGTCGGAGGGCACGACGTACTCGATCGGGTCCTCCACGGTGATGATGTGGTCGCTGCGCGTGCGGTTCACCTCGGCGACGAGGGCGGCGAGGGTGGCGGTCTTGCCGGAGTTGACGGGGCCGGTGACCAGGATGAGACCGTTGTGGAACGCGAGCAGGCGGCGGAGGACTTCCGGATCGGGGTAGCCGAGCTCGTCGAGCGAGCGGGTGGCGCCCGGCACGATCCGGTAGGAGCCGGCGACGCCCCACTTGTGGATCGTAATACAGGCGCGGAAGCGTTGGTCGTGCGTCGGGGCGAGCGCGAGCTCGAGTTCGGAGGTCTCCTGCAGCTGGGTGAACTGGGTCTCGTCGAGCAGGGAGAGGTTTGCCGCCTCGGCGATGTCGGCGTGCAGCGGCTGGTCGGTGAGGTACTCGATCTGGCCGTGGCGGCGGACGAACGGTCGCGCCTGGGAGCTGAGGTGGAGGTCGCTCACGCCGGCGGCCTGGCAGTCGGAGAGCAACCGGGCCATCGCGCGGCGGACCTTGGCGTCGTCGAGCGCGGGGTCGGTGAAGAGCGGGTTGGCGGAGAGGGCGGCGAGGACGGAATTCACGGTGGAACGGCGGCCGGCGGCGCGGGACGCGCGGAGCGGACGGGATGGCGGAGGTCGGGACGCGCGCTGATCGGTGGCGTCGTGCCCGACTTGAGCCGCCGGGACGAAGTTGGGTGGAACGCTGGAATTGGCTGGGGAGATTCCCCACGCGTGGCGGCGCCCGGACGGCGCGCGACGGAACGGCACTCCGGTGCCGGAAGCGGAGCGAACACCTGCGGCCGGGAAAACAGTCAGGCCCGGAGATGGGGGATCTCCGGGCCTGAGGGCGCCCTGGGTGGGGCGTTGTGCTGCGGGTTTGTGCGGGCTGCCGAAAAGCGGGCGACGCGATGTCGGAGAGAAATGGGTACGATGAGGTGGTGTCGGTGATGCCTGCGGCGCCTCGGTCCAAGCCGGGCGCAACCGGCCGGCGGGCCGGCGGGGTGGTGAAAGCAATGAGGCCCGGAGCCCCTGACGGAGCTCCGGGCCAGATTGGGGAGTGGGAGTTCGCCACGCTCTCTTTCCCATGCACCGGCATTGGGCGCTCCGCCGTGGGCGGGCTGCCGGTTCCCCGACGCCATTCATCGCGGCAAGCGATGGTCTCGGTCTCATAGCAGGACCGTCGTGGGCGTTGCCGCCCAAGATTTTCGAGTGAGGCCTCTTGGCC
>JAEZSJ010000017.1 GCA_023443985.1 Verrucomicrobiota bacterium
GCGATCCAACGACCGCTCGGGTCGGTGTCGATGCCGTGCGGCGACTTCGGCACCGGCAGGAAGTAGAGCACGCCGGGCACCTTGGCCGGATCGATCACGGGCACTCCGCCCATGTCGGTCGCCTTGCCCTCGCGCACCGCCGCCTCGGCCGCGCGCCAGTTCACGATCGCCGCGTAGTCGCGATCCAGTTGCGACGCGCCGGCCTCGAGCGTCTCGTGCGCCATCTCGGTGTTGTAGCTGGTCCAGAACGCCCAGCCCGAGCTCGGCCCCTTGCCGGTCGAGCCGAGGTCCCAGTCGAAGGGCGGCGTGAGGATCTGCCAGCCGACCTTCATCTCGCCCGTCTGCTGGTCCACCTTGATGCCGCTCACCATGCCGTTGAACTCGTCCGCGTAGCGCGACACCTCGGCGTAGCGGCCCTTCGGGAGCGGCACGGAGAACCGCGTCGCCACGAGCACGTATTCGGTGTTCTCCGTCACAAACGACGAGCCGTGGTTGCCCGAGGAGTTCGGGATCGGCCCGAGGATCTGTTTGGTCTTCATGTCGCGCAGATCGATCCGCGCGAGGCGGTTGTTGGCGTTGTCGTTCACGAACAGCCAGCGGCCGTCGTAGAGGCTGTCGGTCTGCGAGAGCGCGGGATGGTGCACGTCGCCCCACGTGAACTCGCCGAGCAGGTGCTTCGACTCCTCGTCGTAGCCGTAACCGACTCCCGGATGCTTCGCGAAGACCGGGATCGTGAACAGGTGGCGCATCGAGGGAATGCCCGCCACGAAGACCTGGCCCGAGTGCCCGCCCGAGTAGAACAGGTAGAACTCGTCCTTCTGCCCGGGCGCCACGTAGGTGCGCTGTGCGGCGTCGGCGGCGTTGGCGCCGCCGGCGGCGGAGGTCGGCGCACCGGGCCGGCCGCAGCCGGCGAGGAGCGCGAGCGGGACGATGGACACCGCGGCAAACGGGCTTCGAAGCGTGGTCATGGCGGTCTACTCCACGATGAGTTCGCCCTTCATCCCGACCTGATAGTGGCCGGGGAAGGAACAGAGAAACGGATACCGGCCGCGTTTGCCCGGCGCCCGGAAGGTCACCGAGTCCGACTCGTTCGGCCCGAGCAGCTTGGTGTGCGCGATCATGTCGCCGGCGCGCCCGGTCGGGATGTAGTCGGTCGTGGCGGCCTGCGGAGCCTCGGCGATGAACGGCTCCACGGCGGCCGCCGTCTTCAGGAGTATCCAATTGTGCCCCATGGAGAGCTTGGGCATCGTGCCGATGTTGCGCAGCGTGACCGTGAGCGCCTCGCCCGGCTTCGCCCGGATCTCCGTGAGCGAGAACTTCATCGCGTCGTTTCCGGTGATCTCGATCTTGCGCGCGGAGGCGGGGTCCGGTGGACCGACGGCGGCCTCCTCGGATTTGCCGCAACCACCGACGAACAGGGCTGTCACGACGCACAGGAGGAGCAGGGGGGGGAAAGCGGATCTCATGGTTCCGAATCGGTACGCCCGGCCGCGGTCGTGCGGCAAACGCCCCGGGCCGCCCCAGCCCCTGATTCTTCCATGGGGAGCCCGCCCGACAGGGCGCCCCGCCCCAGCGGCCGCCCCGCCCACCGACGCGACGCACCCAGGCCCCGGAAACGCGGCGCCGCGTTGACGGCCGGTGCGACCGCGGCTTCGTGCCCGGCGTGAAGCTTTCGAAGTCGCTCCAACTGCTGATCCCGTTGCTCCTCGTGCTGCTCGCCGCCGGCTGCGGCCGGCGCTCGGACGAACGGGTGTTCGTCGTCACCGGCATCGTGCAAAGCCCCGCCGCAGACGGACAGATCGTGGTCGCCCACGACGACATCCCCGGCTTCATGCCGGCCATGACCATGCCGTTCCGCGTCGACGAGCCCGCCGTGGAGGAACTGCGGCCGGGGGATCGCGTGCGGTTCCGCTTCCGCGTGGGCGACTCGGCATCACGCGCCACGGACTTCGAGCTGCTCGGGCGCGCCGCCCCGTCGTCGCCGCCGGCCCCCGCAACGCCCGCCGCGCGCCTCCGGCCCGGCTCGCCCATGCCGGCGTTCACGCTCGTCGACCAGGCGGGCGAAACCGTCACGGATTCTCGGTTACGCAATCACCTCACGGTGCTCACATTCATCTTCACGCGGTGCCCGGTGCCCGAGTTCTGCCCGCTGCTGGCCCGGCGTTTCGCCGAGCTCCAGGACGCGCTCGCCGGCGATCCGCAGCTCGCGGACGCGGTGCGCCTCTGGAGCATCACCATCGACCCCGCGCATGACACCCCCGAGGTGCTGCGGGCCTATGCCGCGGCGCAGCGCGCGGACCCCGCGCGCTGGAGCTTCCTGACCGGCACGCCGGACGAGCTCGGGCAACTGCGCCGGGCCTTCGCGCTCCAAGCCGTGCCGACCGAAAGCGGCTTCGACCACTCGCTCGCCACCGCCCTGGTCCGGCGCGACGGGACGGTCGCGGAGATCTGGCGCGGCAACGGCTGGAAGACCGCGGAGGTGCTCGCCGCCCTCCGCGCCGAATCCCGCTGACGCGCGCCGCCGCGGTGCGCGGCGCTCACACCGGCCGCGTATCCAGGGCGTGGCGCACCGCGCTGAGCAGCTCGATCGTGCCGCAGGGTTTCGGAAGCAGTTCATGCACGCCGAGCGCGCGCAGCTCGCTCCGTTTCTCCTCCTGGCCGAGGCCGCTGGTCGCGATGATCGCGAGCTCGGGGGCGAGGTCGCGCAGTCGGCGGCTCAGCTCGATCCCGTCGAGCGCCGGCATCATCACATCGGTCACGACGAGCTGCAGCGTATCCGCATGCGCCTGCGCCAACGCGAGGGCCGCCGCGCCGTCGCCCGCCTCGAGGACCTGGTATCCGTGCTCCTCGAGCGCCGCCCGGGCCGCGCTGCGGATCGGCCCCTCGTCGTCGACGACGAGGACCAGCTCCCCTCGCCCGGGCGCCGCTTGCGCGGCCTGGGCCTCCTGCACCGCCTCCGCCGCCGGTCGCGCCGGCAGATAGATGCTGAACTGGCTGCCCTTGCCGGGCTCGCTGTAGACGTTCACGTGGCCCCCGTGGCTGCGGATGATGCCAAGCACCGTGGACAGGCCCAATCCCGTGCCCCGTCCGGGCGCCTTCGTGGTGAAGAACGGCTCGAAGATGCGCGCCAGGGTCTCGGGCGTCATGCCCTCGCCGGAGTCCAGCACGCCGATCACCACGTGCGGGCCGGGCTTCAACGCGCCCGTCACCGGTACGCTCACATCGGCCGCGCTGATGAGCCGGTTCCGGGCCTCGAGCACCAACCGCCCGCCGGCGGGCATCGCGTCGCGCGCGTTCACGCAGAGGTTCATCAGCACCTGGTGGAGCTGGGTGGAGTTCGCCTCCACCGGCCAGAGGTTCGCCGCCACGTCGACCTTCAGCGCGATGGCGCGGGGGAAGGTTTCCCGGATGATCGAAGCCATCTCCCGGATCAGGTGGCGCGGATCGAGCAGGATCCGCTCGCCCTCCACCCCGCGGCTGAACGCCAGCAACTGGCGGATGATGTCGGCCCCGCGACGGGCGCTCCCCTCGATCATTCCGAGCAGTTCCCGGTCCCGCTCCTTGGCCGAGTCCTTCAGGACGCCGGCCGCCATCAGGACCGGCGTGAGGATGTTGTTCAGGTCGTGGGCCACGCCGCCGGCGAGCGCACCGATCGCCTCCATGCGTTGCGTGCGCAGGAACTGCGCCTCGATCCGCTTCTTCTCCGTGATGTCCTCCGCCACGCCCACGATCCGCATCACCTCGCCGGCGGCATCGCGCACGGGGAATGCCCGATCCTGGATCCAGCGGGTGTCCCCGTCCGGGCGCACGATCCGGTAGGTCTCGTGGTACTCGCCTACCGCCTGTTTGGCCGCGATCGCGTCCATGACGCGGGCACGGTCCTCCGGGTGGAGCGAGTCCGCCCAGCGCCCGGGGGCCGCATAGATCTCGCCGCACGGCGAGCCCCAGATCCGCTCGAACGCCGGGCTGAGATAGATCAGCTCCGTCTTGCGGGGATCCGTGATCCAGAAGACCTCGTTGATCGTCTCCGCGAGCTCACGGAACCGCGCCTCGCTCTCCCGCAGCGCCTCGGTCGCGTCGACCAGCGTCGTCACGTCCTGGAACGAACCGCGCACGCGCACCACCCGGCCGGCCTCCGTGATCGGGTGGCCGATCGTGCGCACCCACTTGTGCACGCCCCTGGCCGAGACCATCTCGAGCACCAGATCGTACGGGAGCCCCTCCTCCACCGCCGAGCGCAGCGCGTTCCGGATCCTCTCCTGCGACGCGCCCGGATAGAAACTCAGGCCGAGCTCGACCGACGACTTCATCCCCGGATCCAGATCGTGGATTCGGGCGACCTCGTCGGTCCAGAATCCTTCGCCCGTCGCCGGGTCGAAGCTCCAGCCGCCGACCTTCGCGATCTCGCCGGTCTCGCGCAGCACGGTCTCGTGCATCCGCCACTGCTCGCGGGCGTGGTTCTCGTCCGTCACGTCGTACGCGAAGACGAGCGCCCCATCCTTCTCGCCGACTTGGAACGGGACCGCCGCGACCTCCGCCTCGGCCACCGAACCGTCGCACCGCAGGATATGCTCCTCGATGATCGGGACCGCCTGGCGGTCCCGGTTGACCTGCTGGATCCGCTCGCCCACCCGCTCATGGTCGGCCGCATGGAACCGCTCCAACACGCTGGTCCCGACCAGCGCCTCGGCATCGGCGGCCCCGAAGAGTTTCACCGCCGCGGCGTTCACATAGGCGAAACGACCCTCCGCCTGGATGAAGATCGGCAGGGGCGCGGCCTCGACCGCGGTGCGAAACCGCGACTCGCTCGCGCGCAACGCCTCCTCGATCCGCTTCCGCTCGCCGATGTCCCTCGAGACGCCGACGATCTGCAGGCCCCCGGGGCCGCGCACCAGTGTCGTCACAGTCTCGATCCAAAGCCAGCGGCCGTCGCGGTGGCGTTGCCGCAGTTCGTGCACCTGCGTCGTGGCCGCGGGGTCCCCGGCCTGGAACGCCCCGATGCGACCGGGCAGTCCCTCGCGGATCAACGCCGCCGATTCCGGAGCGAGACTGTCGACGACGGATTCCGCCATGGCCTCCTCCGAGGTCAGCCCGCGGAGCCGTTCGATCGACGGGCTCACGTACGTCACTCGCAGCGTCGCCGGGTCGAGCACCCACACGACATCCCCCACGTTCTCCGCCAGCAGCCGGTACCGTTCCTCGCTCTCCCGCAACGCTCCCTCCGCGACAATCCGCTCGGTGATGTCCTCGACAAAGACCACGATGCCGCCCACCTCGCCCTCGGCCGTGCGCCAGGGCCGCACCTCCCAACGCTCCCATTGCACCGTGCCGTCCGGGTGGCGGTACGGGTCGGCCTTCGCCGAGAGCACCTCGCCGGCCAGGGCGCGCTGGTGGATCTCGCGCCACCGCGCCGGGAGGTCCGGCGACATCTCGTAGCGCGATGCGCCGATCAGGTTCCGGCCGGCCAGCTTGTACACCGCGATCCAACGTTTGCTCGCGGCGAGATAACGCATCTCCCGGTCGAACATCGCCAGCGCCGCCGGCGCATGCTCGATGAACAACCGTTGCTGGGCCTCCACCTCGCGCAAGGCCGCCGTCGCCCGCGCGCGCGCCTCCGCCTCCGCCTCCATCCGCACCATCTGTTTGCGGAGCCCGAGATGGAGCAGCAACGCCGTCACGGCCACGAAGCCCCACCCTTTGTAGATCGACCACCGCTCGATCTCCCGAGGGTTGTCGGTCAACCACCCCATGGCGCGGTCCGAGAACAGGATCCACAGCGCCGCCACGACGAGGTACGCCAACGCAGTGCGCCACGCCACACGTCCACCGCGAAAGGTGCCATCAGCCTTCATGTCCGTTGGGGTTTCGGAAGACGCGCCTACCCAAAACGCCATCCGCCGCCGGTGGCGAATTCTTTGTCTACCAAACACCCCGACTTGCCCCCGCCGCCGGCCTTCCGATCCCCGGCCACCGGGCCCGCAAAGAAATCCTTTCCCCCACCGCCCGCCTCCGTTTTGCTCGCCCCCTTTCGAGTCGCGGCCGGCTGCCTTTCGCCTCGCTGCCCGCTGCTCGCTCTTCGCTACTTTTCCTCCGCCATGACCTCCGCCGAGATCCGCCAGTCGTTCCTCGATTTCTTCGCCCAACAGCAGCACACCATCGTGCCCTCCTCCTCGCTGCTGCCCGACTCGCCCGGACTGCTCTTCACCAACGCCGGCATGAACCAGTTCGTGCCCATCTTCCTCGGCGACCGGAAGCCCGATGTCTCCACCTGGGCCGGCGTGCGCCCCGCCCGCGACAACCGCGCGGCCGACACCCAGAAATGCATCCGCGCCGGCGGCAAGCACAACGACCTCGAGGACGTCGGCTGGGACACCTACCACCACACGATGTTCGAGATGCTGGGCAACTGGTCCTTCGGCGACTACTTCAAGAAGGAGTCGCTCACCTGGGGCTGGACGCTGCTCACCAAAGTCTGGGGCATCCCCGCCAAGCGCCTCTTCGCCACCGTCTACTCGCCGAACAAGGCCAAGAACGACCCGTCCGACTTCGACCAGGAGGCCTACGACATCTGGGCCGGCCTCTTCCGCGCCGAGGGCCTCGACCCCGCCGTCCACATCGTCAACGGCAACAAGAAGGACAATTTCTGGATGATGGGCGACACCGGCCCCTGCGGTCCGTGTTCGGAAATCCACTTCAATCTGAACAAGGACGACGACGAACAAGAAGGTCGGAAACTCGTCAACGGCGGCTCCCCGCGCTGCATCGAGATCTGGAACCACGTCTTCATCCAGTTCAACGCCAACGCCGACGGCACCTTCTCGCCGCTCGCCGCCAAACACGTCGACACCGGCATGGGCTTCGAACGCGTCGCCGGCATCTACGCCACGACGAACGGCTTCAAGGACTTCTCCGCCGAACCCTCGAACTACAACTCCGACGTCTTCACCGCGCTCTTCGCCACCATCGAGCAGCTCACCGGCGGCGCCAAGAAGTACGGCAGCACCGTGCCGCAGTCGCGCGAGAACCTCCTCGAGCAGGTCAAAACCGACATCGCCTTCCGCGTCCTCGCCGACCACGCGCGCTGCGTCTCCTGCGCCATCGCCGACGGCATCCTGCCCGGCAACGAAGGCCGCAACTACGTCATCCGCCGCATCCTCCGCCGCGGCATTCTCTACAGTCGCAAGGACCTCGGCCTCAGCGTCGGCTTCTTCGAGAAACTCGTCTCCGCCGTCGTCGCCTCGCTCGGCTCCGTCTTCCCCGAGCTCAAGGCGCAGCAGTCCCTCGTCGAGCGCGTCATCCGCTCGGAGGAGGAATCATTCGGAAGGACGATCGATCGTGGGCTCGAGATTTTCGATCGCAGCCTCACCTCGCTCGAAACTGTCGCAGCCAACGCCGCTGTTCCGAACGCTAAGCCACTCGTCATTTCAGGCGAATTGGCATTCCAGCTCTACGACACCTACGGCTTCCCGCTCGACATGACCCAGCTCCTCGCCGCCGAGCGCGGGCTCACGGTCGATGTCGCCGGTTTCGAGGCCGAGATGGAGAAGCAGCGCGAGCGCGCCCGCGCCGCGCAGAAGAAGGAAGTCATCGTCGCCGCCACCGAGGGCAGCGAGACCGTCGAGCACCAGCCCACGAAGTTCGTCGGCTACACCGAGCTCGAGTCCGAGGCCAAGCTCCTCGAAGTCGTCCGCAGCGATAAGGACACCTTCCTCGTCTTCGACCAGACTCCGTTCTACGCCGAGATGGGCGGTCAGGTCGGCGACACCGGCACCGTCACCCTGGGCGGCCAGTCGCTCACCATCGCCGACACGATCAAAGACAAGTCCGGCCGCTACCTCCACAAGCTGGCATCGCCCATCACCGATAACCCATCACCCATGACCGCGGCGACGCTTGCCGTCGACGCCTCGCGCCGCCGCGCGATCAGCCGCCATCATAGCGCCGAACACCTGATCCACTGGGCGTTGCGGTCCACCCTCGGCACCCACGTCCGCCAGGCCGGTACGCACAAGACCGCCGAGCGCATGCGTTTCGACTTCTCGCACTTCGAGGCGCTCACGCCCGAGCAGATCCGCACCATTGAGGCTTCCGTCAACGAGCGCATCTTGGACAACGCCCTCGTAGACACCTACGAGACCGAGTTCGACAAGAAGCCCGAGGGTACCCTCGCCTTCTTCGGCGAGAAGTACGGCAAGGTCGTGCGCGTCGTCGACATCGGCGGCTACAGCCGCGAGCTCTGCGGTGGTACCCACGTTTCCACCACCGGAGAGATCGGCCTCGTGAAGATCGTCGCCGAGATGGCCATCGCCGCCGGCACCCGCCGCCTCGAGGTCGTGGCCGGCCAGGCCGCGCTCGACTACGTCGCCGCGCACGAAGCCGCGCTCGCCGAAGTCGGCGCCAAACTCTCCGCCGGCCCGGCCGATGTCGCCAAGAAACTCGACTCCCTCCTCGCCCAGAAGGCCGAGATGGAAAAGAAACTGAAGGCCTTCGAGCAAAAGGCCTCCGCCGGCCTCGCCGACGAACTCGCCGCCAAGGCGGTCGAGAAGAACGGCCTGAAATTCGTCTCCGCTGTCGTCACTGTCGACAACCCCGACGCCCTCCGCGCCCTCGGCGCGCAGGTGCTCGCGAAGCTCGGCGAAGGCGTCGTACAGCTCGGTGCCGCGATCGGCGACAAGGCCTCGGTGGCCGCGTTCTGCTCACCCGCCGCGATCAAGGCCGGCCAGCAGGCCGGTCAGATCGTGCGCGACCTCTGCGGCAAGCTGGGCGGCAAAGGCGGCGGCAAACCCGACTTCGCCATGGGCGGAGGCAAGGACACCGCCAAGCTCGCCGAAGTCCTCGCCGGCTAAGTAGGTCCGGTCTCCGGCCGGGCCCCACCGGCCCGAGCCCTCCCCGCCGACTCAGCGTCAACGCGACCGGTCGCAGACCGGTTCCACTTCGTCGTCCACCCGGCTCCCGCGCGAGCCGGGTGTTTTCTACACCTTCAGCGGAGCATGCCCGGGTTGATCTGCCCACCGATTGCCATGATCCCCAGACTGGGTATCGCAAAAGTGCCGGGGAGCTGGCTGCAGCCCGCGGATCATCCCTGTCACTCGTCTGCGGACACAGCTGCGCTCAACCCTTCGCCGCGAGGATCGCCTTGAGCAGCCCCGGGAAGCGTTTGTCCAGCTCCTCGCGCCGCACCGTGTTCCAGTGCGTCACCCCCTCGATCCGGGTGAACACCACGCCCGACTCCCGCAGCACGCGGAAGTGGTGCGACATGCTCGACTTCGGCCGGTCGCACTGGAGCGCCGCGCACGGCGTCTCCCCTTCCCGCGTGAGCGTGCGCACGATCTCCAGCCGCAGCGGGTCGCTGAGCGCGTAGAGCACCTGCTCCAGGGAAACGCTCGCGAGCGGAGGATGTTTGAAGGGCCTCATGGCGGCATTGGTTCGAATCTTGTGGAACTATTAGGCTTGTCCTCGTTCGAATATCGTCGAACAAGCGAAACATGTCCACCCGGCTTTTCTCCCCGCTCGCCCTCAAGGGCGTCACGTTGCGCAACCGCATCGCCGCATCGCCCATGTGCCAGTACTCGGCGACCGAAGGCCTCGCCAACGACTGGCACCTCTCCCACTACGCCGGACTTGCCCGCGGCGGCGCGGGGCTGGTCGTGATCGAGGCGACCGCCGTCAGCCCCGAGGGCCGCATCACTCCCGCCTGCCTCGGCCTCTGGAACGATGCCCAGGCCACCGCGCTCGCCCCGTCCATCGCGGCCATCAAGGCCGCCGGCGCGGTGCCCGGCCTCCAGATCGGCCACGCCGGCCGCAAGGCCTCCGCCCACCGCCCCTGGGAAGGCGACGACCACATCCCCGAGGGCGACCCGCGCGCCTGGCAGCCGATCGCCCCGTCCGCGATTCCCTTCGGCGCAAACCTCCCCCGCGTGCCGCGCGAGATGACCCAGGCCGAAATCGCCCGCGTCCGCAGTGATTTCGTCGCCGCCGCCACGCGCGCCCGCGACCTGGGTGTCGAGTTTCTGCTGCTGCACTTCGCCCACGGCTACCTCGCGCAGAACTTCCTCTCCCGCTGGTCGAACCAGCGTACCGACGAGTACGGCGGCAGCACCGCCAACCGCGCGCGCTTCATGGTCGAAACCCTCGAGGCGGTCCGCGCCGTCTGGCCGCAGGACCGGGTGCTCGGCGCCCGGCTCGGCGTGATCGAGTTCGACGGGCGCGACGACGAGACCCTGTCCGAGTCGATCGAGCTCGCCCGCGAGCTCAAGCAGCGCGGCCTCGACTTTCTCGATGTGAGCATGGGCTTCTCCACGCCCACCGCGCAGATCCCGTGGTCGCCCGGCCTGCTCGCGCCGATCGCCGCGCGGGTGCTCAAGGAGGCCGCGTTGCCCGGCGCCACCAGCTGGAACGTCGGCACGCCCGAGCTCGCGGAGCAGATGATCGCCACCGGCGCGATCGATGTCGCCATGCTCGGGCGGCCGCTGCTCGCGAATCCACACTGGCCCTACAACGCGGCCCTGAAGCTCGGTCTTGCGGAGCCCTCCTGGGTTCTGCCGGCCCCGTACGCCCACTGGCTCGAACGGTACCGGTCGTCCTGACGCCCGCGCCCCACGGGCGGAAACGACTTCACTCGACGCGCGACATGGTGCTCAGTGGCGGCGTATGCCACTCGCTGTCGTCGGCCAACGTTGTGTGAGCGAACGCGAGCCCGAGCTCGGACTCGGCCTCGTCGCCCGGCTCGACGCCGGCCACATCGCCGTCGAGTTTCCCGCCGCCGGCGAGCGGCGCCTCTACGCCCGGAGCACCACGGTGCTCAAGCGCGTCCTGCTCCAGGTCGGCGAGACCGCGACCGCGCGCACGGGCGAACGGTTCGTGATCGCCTCGGTCGAGAACGAGGCCGGCCTTCGCGTCTATTGCGGGGCCGGGAAACGCGTGCGGGAGGACGAGCTCTCCGATGCCGCCGCGGCCTCGCTGCCGACCACCCGTCTGCTCTCGGGGCTGGCCGACGCCGGCGCCGTCTTCGACCTGCGTTTCCGGGCGCTGCAGGCGCAGGCGACGATCCGCCGGTCGCCCCTGCGCGGCTTTCTCGGCGGCCGGATCGACCTGATCCCCCACCAGCTGTTCATCCTGCACGAGGTCGCCGGCCGGGCCGTCCCGCGGGTGCTCCTCGCCGACGAGGTGGGGCTCGGCAAGACGATCGAGGCGTGTCTGATCGTGCAGCGGCTGCTCGCCATCGGGGTCGCGCAACGTGTGCTCGTTCTTGTTCCCGAATCGTTGATACACCAGTGGTTCGTCGAGCTCCTGCGCCGCTTCAATCTCTGGTTCAGCATCCTCGACGAGGAGCGCTGCCTCGCGGCCGAGACCGGCGAGCCGGACGGCAACCCGTTTCTCGGCCAGCAGCTCGCGCTCTGCAGCAGCGAGTTCCTCGCCACCGACACCGCCCGGGGCGAGCAGGCCGTCGCCGCCGGCTGGGATGTGGTCGTGGTGGACGAGGCACACCACCTCGCCTGGTCGCCCGAGGCGGCCAGTCCGGCCTACCTGCTGGTCGAGCGGCTCGCGCGACAGTCCCCCGGGCTGTTGCTGCTCACCGCCACGCCCAACCAGCTCGGCCCGCAGGGCCATTTCGCCCGGTTGCGCCTGCTCGATCCGGACCGCTACTCCGACTTCGCCGCTTATCTGGCCGAGGCCGAACGTTACGCCGACGTCGCAGCGGTGGCGGAGCGGCTCCTCGACGCGAAGCCGCTGACCGAGCCCGAGCGCGCCACCCTGGGCAACCTCTTCGCCCGCACGCCCGAAATCCTCGAGCGCCATCTCGCCGCGCTCGCGGCCGCAAGACCCGGCGCACGGGAGGAGCTCCTGCGCACGCTCGTCGACCAGCACGGGCCCGGACGGGTCATGTTCCGCAATACACGCGGCACGATGAGCGGCTTTCCGCGGCGCCGGTTCTGCCCCGTGCCGCTCGCGGCCGCCGATGCCAACCTGCTCGCCCGCGGCGCCCGCGAACTCGCGGCCGAGGAGGACGGGCGGGAGGCAGAGATCCGCCACACGTTCAGGGACGATCCGCGGATCGAGTGGCTCGCCGGTTTCCTTCGCCAGCACCGCGCCACGAAGGTGCTGCTGATCTGCCGCTCGCAGCGGAAGGTCGCCGCCCTCGCCACGGCGCTGCAGGAACGCATCAACGTGAAGACCGGGCTCTTCCACGAGGGCCTGCCGCTCGTGCAGCGCGACCGGCAGGCGGCCTGGTTCGCGGAGCCCGACGGCGCCCGGATCCTCCTCTGCTCCGAGATCGGCAGCGAGGGGCGCAACTTCCAGTTTGCCCATCATCTCGTGCTCTTCGACCTGCCCCTCAACCCGGGGCTGGTGGAGCAACGCATCGGCCGCCTCGACCGCATCGGCCAAAAACAGACGATCCACGTGCATGTGCCGTTCCTCGTCGGCGGCGCCGACGAGTGCGTGGTCGAGTGGTATCACCAGGGGCTCGACGCCTTCAGCGCCCCGCTCCACGGCGGCGCCGAGTTCGAGGCCCGGTTCCGCCAACGGCTGCTGGACGTGGCCTGCGCCTTCGGCACGACCGCCGAACCGCCCCGGGCGGCGCTGGACGCGCTCGTGGCCGAGACGGCCGCCTTTCGCCGCGAGCTGGTGCAGCGCCTGCAACGGGGGCGGGACCGCCTGCTGGAGCTGGCGTCGTTCGACCGCGCCGTCGCCCTGCGCCTGGCGGAGGAGATCCGCCGCGTGGATGCGGATCCGCTCGTGCGGCGGATCCTGCCCGAGCTGCTCGACCATTTCGGCGTGCGCCTCACCGACCACGAGGGCGGCGACCTGTTCCTCGATCCGAGCCACGCCTTCATCGAGGCGATCCCCGGCGTGCCCCCGGAGGGCGCACTGATCACCTTCGACCGGACGCGGGCCCTGGCCCGCGAGGACCTGCCGTTTGTCACGCGCGATCATCCGCTGCTCCGCGACACGCTCGACCTCCTGCTCAACTCGGCGCAGGGCACCACGGCCTTCGCCCTCGTCCCCGGCGATGCCCCGGGCCTGTTTCTCGAGGCGGTCTTCGTGCTCGAGGCCGTCGCCGAGGCCCGGTGGCATGTCGACCAGTTTCTTCCGCCCTCCCCGATCCGGATGGTGGTCGATGCGCGCGGAGCCGACGTCACGGCGGGACGTCCCGCCGGCCCCGTGCACGACGACACGCCCCCGCACGCGCTGCGGCGTTTCCTCGAGCAGCCCCATTTCTCGGCCGATCTCCTCAAGTCGCTGGCGGAAGCCGCCGGCGACCACGCGGAGCGGCCCGCCCAGGAGCTTCGCCACGCCGCGCGTGAGCGGGCCGAACAGGTCCTCGCCGCCGAGCTCCAGCGACTCGTCGACCTGCAGAAGGTGAACGACCACGTGCGGCCCGAGGAGCTCGCGCTCGTGCACGAACGGCTCGCCCGCACCACCGCCGCGATCGATCACGCCCGCGTGCGACTCGATTCGATCCGGCTCATCGTCCAGACGGACAACCGCCGGCGTTTGTAATCAGGATCTCGGCACAGCGGCGGTCCGGGGACATCGCGACCGGCGGCGCGCCGTTGCCGGCGGGCCGCTCAGCGGCCCTTCTCCCGGCCCGGCTTCTCGGCCTTCTCGGGCTTGGCCGGTTTGCTGATCTTCTTGAAGAGCGCCGGCACGTCCATCTTGGTGTCCGGTTTGATCTCCATCGTGGCCAGCTCCATGGCGAGCGCCTCGGGCGCGATCGGACCGAGCTCGGGCAGGAGGTAGTTGAAGATCAGCGAGCGGATCGCGGTCGCCGCGCCGGCCGGATTCGGGCCGAACATCCGGAGCGCCTCCTTCTCGTGCACCCAGAGGAATTTCTCCACGCCGAGATCGATCCCGCGGCCGGCGTTCGCGTTGCGCACCTTCCCCGCCAGGTGGATGATATCCTCCGGCCGGGTACTCGGCAGTGCGCCCTCGAAGATGGCGAAACGGGCGATTTCAGGGATCAGGTTCTCAGCGTCCATGAGGCGGTTATACCAGATCCCCGCGGTCCCCGTCTAGGGGGTGCCGCGGATTTCGGGGAGTTTTCCCTCCCGAATGGGGTAAAGTGGCACCCCGCCTGTGCCGTGAATTCAAATGGCTCTAGTCCATTTTAAGTTCAAGTGGGCGCCTCCCGACGACGTCTGCCTTCCGATGGACGGCCTGACATTCGCCGCCGGTTCCGGCTCCCGAGGGAGAATTATAGGGCCGAGAGCGTGGTAATGAACAACACGAACACTGCAGGGTGCGAGCGAACCGTAGGCCTGCCCGGCCCCTCGTCAAACGGCCATTTTTCCATTTTCCATCAGCCGGCGAAGGCCGGTCCGCCGGCGGGTCCATCCGCGCGTGCAACCGGGGCCGGCGGCGGTTTGCGCCCCCCGGGATCCCCCGTGCGTCAGCGACGCCCCGGGGTCTGCAGCGCGGCCCGGTAGTCCTCCACGCCCCGGGCCAAGGCCAGCGCGAGCTTCTGACGCCACACGGGGGTGCCGATCCGCCGGGCCTCGGCCTCGTTCGAGAGATAGCCGGCCTCGACCAGCACGCCCGGGCAGTCGAGATCCCGCAACACGGCGAAACGTGCGTGCTTGAGCCCGCGGTCGAAGGACTGGAGCGAGCCGAGCACGGCCCGGTGCATCCGAAAACCGAGCACGGCGTTCCAGTGGTCGTCGCCGTTGCCGGGGTTCCGATGTTTGTCCTCCGGGCGGGGCCGATCGCTGCTCGTCGAACGCTGGAATTGTTTGGTGAGGATGTAGGTCTCGCTCCCGGTGACCGCCTTGTTGTCGATCGCGTTGAAGTGGATGCTGATGAACAGATCAGCCTTCACCTTCTTCGCGTAGGCCGGCCGCAGCGGCAGCGGGACAAACGTGTCCTTGCGACGGGTGAGCACCACCTGGTAGCCCGCCTTCTTGAGGAGGCGCTCAAGCCGCAACGCCACATCGAGCGTCATCGCCTTCTCGCGCAGCTTGAGCTTCGCGTTGACCGTGCCGTCGTCCTTTCCGCCGTGCCCGGGATCGATCACGATCGTGCGGAGACGCGGAGTCGGCCCCGGGATCGCACGCGGGTTGAGGATCGGCAGCAGGAAACGGTCGCGGTCGATCTCGCTGAGGTAGATCGAGCGCCGGTTCGGGACCGCCGGGGCGCCCAGGAACACGCGCAGCCCGGCGAGATCACAGTCGCGGCTGTCGGCCTCCAGGACCAGGCGGCCCGCGGCTCCCGTGAGCACCGCCCGCTTCTGCGGGACCGGCCACGAGACGCTCAGGCCGGCCGCGCGCGCCAGCGAGTCGATCGGCTCGTAGTCGGTGCCATAGAGCCGCTCGGCCTGCGCCCGGACGCCGGACAGGGCCGGCAGGAGCACCAACAGGCTCCCGACGAGCCACCGGCCGAGCCGCACACGCATCATCGGGAGGCGCCGCTCACTCGGCGGACGGCCCGGGCTGCGGTGCCGCGGCCGGCTTCGGGGTCAGAGGTTCGGCGTTGAGCCGGAGCTTCCGCTTGTTCGCCGGCAGGGGCGAGACCATCACCATGATGTTGCGACCGGCCAGCTTGGGCGAGGAGTCCGGATGGCCGACCGAGGAGAGGTCGGCGAGGGCCTTGTTCACCACCTCGAAGCCGATCTCGGTGTGCGCCATCTCGCGGCCGCGGAACTTCAGGCGCATCTTCACCTTGTTCCCCTCGTGGAGGAAGGTCTCGGCGTGGCGCAGCTTCGTATTTAGATCGTGGGGATCAATGCGGGCGGTGAGCTCGATCTCCTTGATCTTCGTCGCACCGCTCTTCGAGGACTTCGTCTTCTTGTTCTCCTCGTAGATGTACTTGCCGAAATCGAGGATGCGGCAGACGGGCGGGTTGGCGTTGGGCGCCACCTCGACCAGGTCGAGACCGATCTGCTGCGCAAGCTTGTATGCCTGGTCCGAGGACATCACGCCGAGCTGCTTGCCCTCGGGATCGATGACACGTACCTGAGCCGCCTTGATGCGAAGGTTCCGCCGGATGTGGGCGTAGGGATCGATGCTGCGACCCCGGTGTTGATAGCCCGGCCGATGGGGGCCGCTGCTGCTGTTGCTGCTGCTGCCGCCCTGATTGGGGCCGGCGGAGGAAGGAGGTTTCTGCATCAACTAGTCGGATTTCGTTCGTCTGTAAGGGGAAGTGTCGGCGCTTGTTTGGCCGGTCGGCTTTCCGGTTTCAACCCATTTCTGGCCGCGGTGGCCGCCATTCCGTCATTCGGGCGGACCAAGCCGCCGCTGCGCGCGGGCCAGGCGCTCCGCCATCCGGATGGCCGCGGCAAAGCTTCCGGTCTCCGCCCGGCCCTGCCCGGCGATGCCGAAGGCCGTGCCATGGTCGGGGCTGGTGCGGACGAACGGCAGTCCGAGGGTAATGTTCACGCTACGGTCGAAATCGACCGCCTTGAGCGGAGCCAGCCCCTGGTCGTGGTACGCGGCCACCGTGGCGTCGAACTCGCCCTTCAACGCGCGCACGAAGACCGTGTCCCCGGGAAGGGCCTCGCTCACGCCCGGCACCCGTCGCCGGAGCCGGCGCAGGCAGGCGTTCATCCAGCGCGACTCCTCCTCGCCCAAGAGCCCGTGCTCGCCCGCATGCGGGTTGATGCCGCAGACTGCGATCCGCGGGCGCGCGAGGCCCTCGGCCCGACAAAGCCAGTCCGCGCGGCGCACGGCCCGGCTCAACCGCGCGGGCGTGAGTTCGCGCGACACCGTGCGCAGCGGCACGTGCCAGGTGGCCAGGGCCATCCGGAGTTTGCCGCCCGCAAACATCATCGTCGGCTCCCCGCCCCACCGCTCCGCAAAGAACTCCGTCTGCCCCACAAAACCGGGCGACACCCGCGCGAGCCACTCCTTGCTCACCGGACCGGTCACCACCGCGTCGAAGTCTCCGTCGACACAGCCCTGTGCCGAGACCTCCATCGCCGCGAGCGCCACCCGCGCCCCCGCCACCGAAGGGCTTCCGGGCCGGGCCTGGAAGCGGTCGTCGCCGACGGCCACGAGCTGCGCGTTGCAGCGCCCGTGCAATGTCGCCAGCCACGACTCCGGCCCGAGCAGGGCGACGTGCGCGAGCCGGCGCGGCCGGGCCAATGCCCACCGCGCGACAATTTCAGGACCGACACCGGCAGGATCGCCGCAGGTGATCGCCAGGACAGGTACACGCCGGGTCGCGGAACTCTTTTTCATGGGGCTTTGCACGCTCGCGACAGGAGAGCAGAACCGGCCCCGCGCCGCAACCGCCGGCTGCCTTCCGCCCTCGCCTTCTCGTTTTGAGTTTCCCTGCAGGCCGGCACGTCCGCTACAAGCCCCCCATGGGTTCGGGATTCACTCACTCCTACCTCCACGCAACCTTGTTGGTGTCACTCCTGTCGGTCTGGGTTCTGGTGGGGCTGTTCTACTACCTCAATCGCTACACGAAGCGGGACTATTTCACGATCTGGACGGCCGCCTGGCTCTCCTACGCGCTGTGGCTCACCCTCGGTCTGACCTGGCCGACCACCGATCTGACCTCGCTCAACGCCATGCTGCGCCAGAGCTGCGTCGCGATCTCCGCCGCCTTCCTGCTCTGGGGCACGCTGCGCTTCCTCGAGATCGCGGTCCGCCAGTCGCTCTTCGGATTGTTCATGCTGTTCCTCGTCGTCTGGACGTTTGCGATACCGCATGTCGCCGCCAACGCGCTGCAGATCCAGCTGCCGGTGTTCCTCCTGCTGGGCGCGGGGAGCGCCTTCGCCGGCACGTGCTTCTACCGGCTGCGGCGCAAGCTGCCGTACGTCGGCGCCGGCATGCTGGCCCTGGGCTTCTTCCTCTGGGGCTTATACCTCGCGGTGTATCCGGTCGCCCAGCGCTATCCGGACCTGCACGCCGTGTCCTACCTCGTAGCCGCCGTCCTGCAGCTGTTCATCGCCGTCAGCATGATCGTCCTGGTGCTCGAGGAGGTGCGGCACAAGACCGAGCGGGTCCTCGCCGAGATCGCCGAGATCCGCACCGAGAAGGAACAGCTCCGCGCCAAGGTGCTCTCCAGCGAGGAGCTCGTGCGCCGCATGTACGACCAGGTGCGGCTCACCGAGGGCGTCCAGCGCGCCTACGACGAGCTCCGCCGCACCCAGCAGCTCGTCGTGCAACAGGAACGCCTCCGCGCGCTCGGCCAGATGGCCAGCGGCATCGCGCATGACATCAACAACGCCCTCAGCCCGATCTCCGCGTACTCGGAACTGCTCACCCACACCCTTCCCTCGCCCTCCGAGGAGACCCGCCGCTATCTCGGCCTGATCCACAACGCCGCGCGCGATGTCGCCCAGATCGTCGGCCGGATGCGCGAGTTCTACCGCCCCCGCCATCCTGCGGAGCGTCTCGTCGCCATCGCCCTGCCGAAGCTGCTCGCCGAGGTCACCGACATGACCCGGCCGCGGTGGCGCGACGACGCCCAGCGCCTCGGCATCCCCATCGAGGTGCGGGTGCGGCCCGGCCCGCCGCTGCCCGAGCTCGTCGGCGACCCGGCCGAGATCCGCGAGGCGTTGGTCAACCTCGTCTTCAACGCCGTCGACGCCCTCCCCCGCGGCGGCGTCGTGGAACTCGGCGCCATGCTCCAACCCTGGGTCGGCGACAACGGATCCGCCCCGGGGCGCCGCATCGTGCTCCAGGTGCGCGACAACGGCGTCGGCATGAGCGAGGAGACCCGCCGCCGCTGCCTCGAGCCGTTCTTCACCACCAAGGCCCAGCGCGGCACCGGCCTCGGGCTCGCCATGGTCTACGGCATGATGCAGCGCCACGATGGCTCCATCGAGATCGACAGCGCGCCCGACTGCGGCACCACCATCCGCCTCATCTTCCCCGAGAAGACGCCGTCCCACGACCCCGAGCCCGCCCCCAACATCGGCCCCGCAACCGCCGGTCGCCCGCTGCGCATCCTCTGCATCGACGACGAGCCCAAGGTCCGCGACCTGCTCGCCGATTGCCTCGGCCGCTTCGGCCACAACGTGGCCGTGGCCGGCGACGGGCCGCACGGCCTCGCAATGTTCCGCACCGCCCTGCAGAGCCAGGAGCCCTACGAACTCGTGCTCACCGACCTCGGCATGCCCGAACTCGACGGCTCCCAGGTCGCCAAGGAGATCAAGGCGAGCTCCCCCGGCACCCCCGTCGTGATGATGACCGGCTGGGGCGCCCCGCCCGGCCCTGCGGGCGGCGAACCGTCGCCGGTCGATGCCGTGCTCGGCAAACCCCCGAAGCTCGAGGAACTCGTCGCCACGATCCGGCGACTCTCGAACTGAGCCCGGCGGCCGCGGTCAGGGGGTGTCGCCCGCGGGGTCGGCCTCCGCAGCCCGGCGCGCCCGCGAAAAGCCGCGTTTGCCCGCGGTGAAGAACTCGAGGAACCCGCGCGCCTCGGCGCTCCCGAACCGGCCGGAGGCGAGCGCCTCGGCGGCGAGGGCCCGGATGTTGCCCGGCGTGAAGTAGACCGAGCGAAACGCCTCCTTGAGCTCGCGGATCGCCGCGCGCGCGACCCCGCGGCGTTTCAGCCCGATCAGGTTGAGCCCGATCACCTCGTTGCGCTCCGCCGCCATCGCGTAGGGCGGCACGTCGAGCGCCATCCGCGCCCCGCCGCTGATGATCGCTCCCTCGCCGATCCGTCCGAACTGGTGGAACTTCGCCGAGCCGCCGAGGAAGCACCGGTCGCCCACGTGCACGTGGCCGCCGAGCAGCGCCGCGTTTGCGATCACGACCTCGTCGCCCACGACGCAGTCGTGCGCCACATGGCTCGCCGCCATCAGAAAGCACCGCTCGCCGATGACCGTGGCCGCGCCGGCTTTCGTCGAACGGTTCACCGTCACGTGCTCGCGCACCGTGGTGCCGTTCCCGATCCGCACCCCCGAGGGTGTCGCGGGATCGAACCGCAGGTCCTGCGGATCACCGCCGACGACGGCGAACGGGTGCACCGTCACGCGGTCGCCCAGCACCGTGCCGGTCTTGAGGACCGCATACGCCTGAATCGTGCAGTCGGACCCGAGTTCGACGCCATCCTCGATGATGGCGGTGGGATGGATTTGGCTCATGAAAACGGGCCGGCGCGGCGGCGGCGCTCAGCGCTTGAACAGGTCGAGCTGCGGATCCTTCAGCAGATCGTAGTTCTTCAGGAGACGAATAACCTGCAGCGTATCCGACTTCCTGTAACTCTTGTTGATCTCCACCTTGTCGATCAGGTCGATCAGCAGCGAGCGGAACGACAGGATCGCGTCGACCCCCTTCTCCTGGAGCAGCTTCACGCTCTCGCTCTTGAAGGGGTCCGCGGTCGGCAGGCCCGGCAGGACGAGGATCTTGAGCAGATCCTTCGGCGTGCCCGGCTCGTTCTCGTCCGGGAAATATCGCTCCACCTCCTTGATGACCTCCTCCTGCACGAAGCGGAAGATGTCGGGGTTGCTCTTCAGCGTGTTCGGCGTGAACCGATCGGTGTGCCAGGCCTTGATCGCCACGACCGCGCGGTGCACCTTCGGCAGCTCCGTGCCGAAGAGGAAGAAGTCCGGCCGGCCCGCGCCCTTCTGCCACGCGGGATTCACGACCAGCAAATCGATCTCCTCGTCGTCGGTCTTCTTGCGCGCGGTCACCTGGTACTTGCGAACCTGACGGACGAAAAATCCGTTCTGCTCGAAGTACTCGCGGACAATCTCCTCGTCGATGGCGGCCATGCGTGGTCGGCACTGTGACGGTTCGGCGACGCCCCGGCAAGGGCCGTTCAGACGGCCCCCACCTCGCGCCAGACCGTTTCAACCAGCTCCACGGGCACATCGTCCTTGGTCTGCGCCTCGCCGATCGCGGCGAGCACCACGAAACGCAGTTTGCCCGCACGCACCTTCTTGTCGCGCTGCATCGCCGCCATCAGCGCCGGAAGCTCCAGCGCCGGCTCGAGCCGGACCGGCAGCCGATGTGCCGCCACGACGCGCTCGATCTCGGCCGCCGCGCCGGCGCCGAGCAGCCCGAGACGCTCCGAGAGCCGCGCCGCCGCCGCCAGGCCGAGGCCCACCGCCTCGCCGTGCAGGTAGCGTTTGTAGCCGGTCACCTGTTCCACCGCGTGGCCGAAGGTGTGTCCGAGATTGAGCAGCGCGCGGCCGCCGGAGGCCGCGGTTTCGCGTTCGTCCTCCTGCACCACCGCCGCCTTCAGCGCGCAACACTGGCGCACGATCGCCGCGGTGCGCGGGTCGGTCGCCGCCACCAGCGGCCTGGCCGCCAGCTCCGCATGCAGCGCCTGGTCGCCAAGAAGTCCATACTTGACGATCTCCGCCGCGCCGGCGGCGAACTCCCGCGGGGGCAGCGTCGCGAGAAACCCCGTGTCGATGTACACCGCGCGCGGCTGGTGGAACGCCCCGACGAGGTTCTTGCCGGCGGCGAGATTGATCCCCGTCTTCCCGCCCACCGAGCTGTCGACCATCGCCAGGAGCGTCGTCGGCACCTGCACGAAATCGACGCCGCGCAGGAACGACGCCGCGGCGAAGCCCACCAGGTCGCCGATCACGCCGCCGCCCACCGCCGCCACGACCGCACCGCGGTCGAGCCGTTGCGTCGCCAGAAACTCCAGCACCTGCCCGAACACCCCGACCGTCTTGCTTCCTTCGCCGGCCGGCACGCTCATGGTCGGGCAGTCCGGAAACGCCGTGGCGAGCCATTGCGGATGCAGGGCGGCGACCGACTCGTCGGCGACCACGGCGACCTTCCGACCGTGGTTGCGCCACTCCGCAACTTGTCCGCCCACGGCGGCGGCCAACCCCATCCCCAGACGGATCGGATAACTGCGTTCCTCCAGATCGACGCGAAGCTCGGATAACATGGCGTGGATCAACAGCTAAAGGCCACCGGGCGTCAATCTCGCGCTGTGACACACGGCTTAATTGCGACGCTTTCTCATTTTCGGACTTGTCTCTTGCGACTCTGTCGCATTCCTCACGCCCGCTCTTGCGACCGTTTCTCACCTCCTACTTCACTCCTTTGAAAAACCGACTCGCTCCGTCCATCCTCCTCGCCGCCATTTCCTTTGCTCCCGGTACCATCGCCGCCGAGCCGCCCGCCGTCGCCGGCCAGGATTTGATCATCATGGATTCGTTCGAGGTCGTCGGCACCCGCCCGCAGGCCGTCGACACCACCGCGCTCAAGCTCGCCAGCCCGATCGTCGTCACGCCGCGTGCGGTCACGGTCATCGACTCCTCCCGTATCCGGGAACAGGACTTCCAGATCGGCTCCGACCTCCTCAACTGGGTCCCGGGGTTCAACACCAACGGCAACATCTCCGGCAACTACCACTTCTACGCTCGCGGCTTCCGCATGACCGCCAACGAGTGGCGCGTCGACGGCCTCGCCGGCCGCGTGATCGGCGGCAGCTATTCGCCCAACCTCTTCGGCGTCGAGTCCGTCACCTTCCTCAAGGGCCCGGCCGGTCTGCTCTACGGCTCCACCAACGCCCCGGGCGGCATCGTCAACCTCGTCACCAAGAAGCCGCGCGACACCGCCGCCACCACCCTCGAGACTCGTATCCGTACGATGGGTGGAGGCGAGGTCGGCTTCGGCGACCGCCTCAGCTCCGAGGTCGAACTCGACACCACCGGTCCCCTCACCGCCGACAAACGCCTGCTCTACCGTTTCCTCGCCAGCGCCGAGCACACCGAGCACCCCGCGCGCGGCCACGACGACGAGAACCAGTTCTACCGCCTCTCCTTCACCGCGAAACTCGACTCCGCCGAACGCTTCCAGCTCACCCCCCTGGTCGAGTGGAGCCGCGAGGAACGTTCCCAGCGCAACGCCGTGATCTCGCCCGCCTCCTCGCGCACCACCAACGACGGCCGCACCGACTACACCTTCGCCGATGTCTCCCCGCTCTCCGTCGATCTCTCCGCCGGCGGCCGCGTCGACAAGAACCTCACCGCCGGCCTCGATTTCAACGCGAAGCTCACCGATGACTGGACCGCCCAGCTCACCTTCCGTCACCTCGAGCGCGACTACTCCAACAACGCCTGGGCCGTGCAGACCGCCACGCTCGCCCAGACCGACGCCGCCGATCCCCTCGGCTGGACCGTGCAACGCCGCCACACGCGGAACGAGAACACCTACGACTACACCGGCCTCGACCTCGCGACCTCCTACGAACTCCGCCCGACCGAGTCGATCCGCAGTCTCTTCCAACTCGGTTTCAACGCCCGCCGCACCGTCACCACCGCCGCGAGCAGCACGGGCGCCAACCAGTCGCCGATCAACCTCTACACCGGCGTCGCCGCCACGCCGCTCGTCGCCGATGTCACCACCCTCACCCGCGCCAACGACACCGAGTCCCTCGTCTGGAACGCCTACCTCCAGAACCAGACCGAGCTCTTCTCGCGCCTCACCGTCACCACCGGCCTCGCCTTCGCCCGCGAGCAGAGCGAGTCCACCGCACCCGCCACCGGCTTCAAGACCCGCGCGCCCGACCGCGACAGCGATCTCACCCCGAACGTCGGCCTGCTCTACCGTCTTCTGCCCGCCGTATCCATCTACACCAGCTACTCGACGAGCTACACCCTCCCCGACCCGACCTTCGAGGACGCCGCCGGCACCCGCGGCGCCTTCGACCCCACCGAGGGCGAGAACTACGAGGCCGGTGTGAAGGCCGAATTCTGGGGCAACCTGCTCGCCGCCTCCGCCAGCGTCTTCCGCACCGAGCTCAACGGCGTGCTCGTCCAGTCCGCCGCCGACGAACTCAACCCCGCCGGCAACCGCTTCTACCGCCAGCTCGACACCGGCCGCCGCGCCGACGGCGT
>JAEZSJ010000182.1 GCA_023443985.1 Verrucomicrobiota bacterium
GCAAGGCGACCGACATGGGCGGAGTGCCCGTGATCGATCCGGCCAAGGTGCCCGGCGTGCTCTACTTCCTGCCGGTGCCGAAGTCGCCGCACGGCATCGACACCGACCCGAGCGGTCGTTGGATCGCCGCCGGTGGCAAGCTGCAGCCCACCGTCTCGGTGTTCGACTTCGAGAAGCTCAAGACCGCGATCGAAAAGAAGGACTTCGAGAAGGAGTTCCGCGGCATCCCGGTGCTGCGGTTCGACGCGGTGCTCGAGGGCGAGGTGCCGGCGGGGCTCGGCCCGTTGCACACCCAGTACGACGGCAAGGGCAACGCCTACACCTCGATGTTCATCGAGTCGGTGATCACCAAGTGGAAGCTGCCGCCGTGGAACGACGAGCAGCGCCGCGACCTCAACAAGGTGGTCGTCGACAAGATCCCCGTGCATTTCAACATCGGCCACCTCGTCGTGGCCGGCAGCGACACCCGGCAGCCGTACGGCCGCTACCTGGTCGCCGGCAACAAACTCTCCAAGGGCCGCCACCTCAGCACCGGCCCCTCGCAGCCCGAGAGCAGCCAGCTCATCGACATCACCGGCGAGAAGATGGCGATGCTCTACGAGACGTTCACCGATCCGGAGCCGCATTTCATGCAGATCCTGAAGGCCGACGCCATCCAGCCGATCGAGGTGTACCCACGGGACGAGAACAAGAATCCCAACGCGATCTGGGATGCCGCCTCCGCCGGTGTCACCCGCAACGGCACGACGGTCGAGGCGAAGGTCATGGCGATCCGGAGCCGCTTCGTGCCCGACAAGATCGAGGCGAACGAAGGCGACACCGTCGTGATCCATCTCACGAATGTCGAGCAGAGCACCGACATGATCCACGGCTGGGGTCTGGTGGAGCACGACATCAACGTGATCGTCGACCCCGGCGAGACGAAGACCGTGCGCTTCACCGCCGACAAGTCCGGCGTATTCGCGTTTTACTGCACGAACTTCTGCTCCGCGCTGCACCAGGAGATGCAGGGCTACCTCGCGGTGAAACCGGCGGCTGGGCGCTGACGCCTCCGCGTCGGCGCCGGGCGGCCCGCGTGTCCCATGCGCGTGACTCTTCGAAGTTTCCACGGATTCCTGCGCCGTCCGCCGACGGTCGGGGCCCGCGTGTTGCTCGTGGCCGCGGCGGTCGCGTTGGGGGCGGCATTGTTCCTGCCGCTCTGGGAGATCCGGCTTGTCGCGCCGCAATACCAGGAAGGCCTCACGCTGCGGATCTTCGCCTACAAACTGGCCGCCGGAAACGGCGGGCAGGACCTGCACGAGATCAACAATCTGAACCACTACATCGGCATGCGGCCGCTCGCCGAGGCGGACTTCATCGAGATGCGGTGGGTGCCGTTTGCGCTCGGCGTGTTCGTGCTGCTTGCCCTGCGCGCGGCGGCGATCGGCACGATGCGCAGCGTCGTCGATCTGCTCGTGCTCTACGCGTACTTCACGGCCTTCTCGCTCGGGAGCTTCTATTACCGGTTGTACACGTACGGCCACCAACTCGACCCGCACGCGCCGATGCGGATCACGCCGTTCACGCCGGTCCTGATCGGCCGGCAACGCATCGCCAACTTCGTGCAAAGCAGTTTCCCCGAGGCGGGTTCGGTGTTCCTCCTGCTGTTTCTGTTGTTTGTCGCAGGCGCGTTGTGGGTCACGAGAAAGGGGGAGGCGTGAGCTGCGGCGACATCCTGCGCCGGGTCGCGCTGGCGGGAGCGTCCGCCACCGCCGCGCTCGCGTGTGCGGCGGACGCCGGGTCGCTGCAGGACCAGATCCGCGCGGCAGAGGCGGGCGCGACCCTGCACGTGCCGGCCGGCGTCCACGTCGGCGCGATCGTGATCGACCGCCCGCTGCGGCTGCTCGGGGCGACCGGCGCGGTCATCGAAGGCGACGGTCGCGGCCACGTGGTCGCGATCACCGCGCCCGACGTCGAGGTCGGCGGCCTGCTCATCCGGCGGTCGGGCGCGGATCTCTCGAACGACGATGCGGGCATCCACGTCTCCGCGCCGCAGGCACATCTCCATGACAACACGATCGTGGATACGCTTCACGGCATCTATCTCCGGCGGGCGCCGGGCTGCCGGATCGAGCGCAATGTCATCCGCGGACGGGCGCCACCGGCGGCCGTGGCCGACCCGCTCACGCGCGGGCTCAACCTCTCGAGCGCCGAATTGTGCTCGGTCGAGCTCGCGCAGGATCGCCGCGGCAACGGCATCCATGTCTGGAACTGCGACGACCACACGATCGAGGACAACGACATCCGCAGCACGCGCGACGGCATCTACTTCTCGTTCTGCGACCGCACGCTGGTCCGCCGCAACACGATCCGCGAAGTCCGCTACGGGCTGCACTACATGTACTCCGACGCGAACCGGTTCGAGGAGAACGTCTTCACCGAGAACGCCGCCGGCGCCGCGCTCATGTACTCGCGCGACATCGTGCTGAGCCGGAACCGGTTTCTCGCGAACCGCAGCCACCGCGCCTACGGGCTGCTGCTGCACACCGTCGAGGGGACGACCGTCGCGGAGAACACGATCGAGGGGAACACGATCGGGATCTTCCTGGAGAGCGGGGTGGGCAACACGTTTGCCGCGAACACGATCGCGGCGAACTACCTCGGCGTGCGGCTCTCCGGCAGCTCCGACGGCAATCGTTTCGCCGGGAATCGTTTCGCGCGGAATATCCACGCCGTGGAGACGAATGGCGCGGGCGACCTCAACCGCTGGGCGGTGGCGGGGCGCGGCAACTCCTGGCCGGGGGCGCTCGCGTTCGATCTCGACTATGACGGGGTCGCGGATGTGCCGCACCGCGAGGCCGACCTCTTCGGCGCGTGGCGGCGGGCGTTTCCGGAGATCGGTCTGCTCTCGGGCAGCCCGGGGGCGCGCGCGCTGCGTTTCGTCCATGCGCGGATCGGGGTGCCCGGGCTCGACGGCGTGCGGGATCCGGCGCCGCTGGTGCGGGCGGAGGCGCCATGATCACGGCGCGCGGCGTGGCGAAACGTTTCGGTGCGCGCGAGGTCCTGCGCGACCTCGACTTCGGTGCGCCCGGCGGCGCGACGACGCTGCTCGTCGGCGCGAACGGCGCGGGCAAGACGACGCTGCTGCGAATCCTCTGCGGATTGCTCGCCCCCGACGCGGGCGAGGTGTTCATCGCCGGGCGCAGCATCGTCGCGCATCGGCTGCACGCGCTGGAGGTGCTCGCGTTCCTGCCGCAGGCGCCGCGTTTCCACCCTCGGCTCACGGCGCGGCAGGTGGTGCGGTTCTACGGGGCGTTGCGCGGACGTTCGGCGGCCGAGGCGGAACGCGAGCTGGCCCGCTGGGAGGTGGACTCGCATCGCGACGTGCCGACGGCGCACCTCTCCGGCGGGCTGCAGCAACGGCTCGCGCTCGCGGTCTTCGCTTTGGCGCGCGCGCCGGTGCTCGTGCTCGACGAGCCGGGGCTGAGCCTCGACCCGGAATGGCGGTCGCGCCTGCAGGAACACCTCTCCGCCGAAGCGGCGCGTGGCGCCGCGGTGCTCGTCGCAACGCACCTCCTGGCGGAGTGGGAGGGGCGGGCCGACCGCTGCGCGCTGCTCGACGCCGGCCGGGTGCGCGGCGCGCTGCCGCCGGAGCGGCTGCGGGAGAGCTTCCCGGTGACGCCGGACGGGCGGATCCAATGAGCGGGTACGAACAGCGTCGCGCGGCGATCGTCGGCGCCACCCTCGGGCGCGAGTTCCTCAGCTACCGCATCAACCGGTTTCTCCAGGTCCACCTCGCGCTGATGCTCGCGGTCGGGTTGCTGGCGCTGCTCGCACCGCCCGAGGCGGCGGCGCCCGGGACGGCGTGGTGGGTCTTCAACAGCATGGCGTACGTGGGCTCGCTCTCGGCGCTGCTGTTCGGGCTGAGCTCGGCGCAAGCCGAGGTGCGGGAGTTTCCGCTGCTGTTCACCCAGCCGCTCGGCACGGGCGAGTGGGTCGCCGGCAAGGCGCTCGGGCTCGCGGCGGTGATGGTGCCTTCGGCGTCGCTCCTGGTGTTGCCCACCCTGATCGCGAGCGGGCCGTCGTGGGCGCTGCTCGGCGCGGCTGCTGCGGCGGCGGGGGTGGGCGTGCTGCTGGGCTGGCTCGGGCTTGGACTGGGATTGTGGGTACGCGAGCCGGTTCGTGGGCTCATCACCGCGCTCGGTGCGTGGTGCGTGCTGCTGTTCGCGGTGGATTTCGGGCTGCTCGTGCTCGGCGGGTCGGACTGGGTGCACCAGAACCGCGCGCCGTGGATCGCGGTGTTGATGTTGAGTCCGCTGGACGCCTATCGCGTGTGCCTGCTGTTCACGCTCGAGCGCGCGGCCTTCGTCGACTCGGAATTGCACCCGCTCACGCGGTGGTGGCTGGCGCATCCGGTGCTTTGGCTGGCCGTGTGCCTGGCGTTGTGGAGCGGCGCGAGTCTTGCGCTCGCGGTGCGCGCGGCGAACCGGTGGCGGACGCAGTGACCCGTGTGCTGGAGTGCCGGTGAATCCGCCGGGGATTTCTCGACGGCGGGGCAGATCGGAATCTTGGCGAATTCCGCCACTGCGCCCGTTCCCGCCCGGGCGCGGACACGAAGAATCCCGGCGCGGTGACACGCCGGGATTCGGAAGCACGCGATACGATCCGGCTCAGCCGAGGTTGCGGATGATCGCGTCGGCCATGGCCTTGGTGCCGACCGGAGTCTTGCCGAAGGCGATGTCGCCGGTGCGCACGCCGTCGACGGTGACGGTCTTGCGGACCGCGGCCTCGATTTTGGTGGCGAGTGCGTCCTGACCGAACGAGTACCGGAGCATGAGCGCGGCGGAGAGCACCTGGGCGCACGGATTGGCGACGCCCTTGCCGGCGATATCGGGGGCGGTGCCGCCGGCCGGCTCGAAGAGGCCGAACGGTTTGCCGAACCGGTTCGTGCCGGTGCCGAGCGAGGCGGAGCTCATCATGCCGAGCGAGCCGCAGATGACGGCCATCTCGTCGGAGAGGATGTCGCCGAACATGTTCTCGGTGAAGAGCACGTCGAACTGGTTCGGGTCGCGCGCGAGCTGCATCGCGGCGTTGTCGACATACATGTGCGAGAGCGCGAGGTCGGGGTGGTGCTTGGCGAAGTAGGCGGTGACGGTCTTGCGCCAGAGCACCGAGGTCTCGAGCACGTTGGCCTTGTCGACCGAGCAGACCTTCTTGCCGCGGGCGCGGGCGGTCATCGCGGCGACCTCGGCGATGCGCTCGA
>JAEZSJ010000185.1 GCA_023443985.1 Verrucomicrobiota bacterium
GCGGGCACGCCGGGGCCGCGGTCCGCCACGACGATCCCCCAGCCCCCGGCCAGGGCGTCCGCATGGAGTTCCAGCACCCCGCCGGCCGCGCCGTACTTGATGCCGTTGTCGATGAGGTTGAGCGCCATCTGGTCGAGCGAGTCGGGATCGCATTGTACCGCCGCCCCCGCCGCGGGCGGCGTCGCCAACAATCGGACACCGTTCTCCGCCGCGCGGGGCGCGTAGGTCTCGACCAGGCGGGCGAACCAGGGCCCGAGCGGGATCGGCTCCGGGTGGTACTCCTTCCGGCCCGCCTCGAGTCGGCCGAAGTCGAGCGCGTTGTTCACCAGCCGCGTGAGGCGCGCGGTCTCGCGGCCGATCGTCGCAAAATACCGCGCGCGTTTCGCCGGCTCGTCGACGCGTTCGTCGGCGAGCATCTCCGCGTACATCCGGATCGTCGTGAGCGGCGTCTTCATCTCGTGCGAGACATTCGACACGAAGGAGGTCTTCAACGCAGCCTCGCGGGCCGCCGCCGCCGCCTGCCGGAAGAAGATCGCCCCGCCGGCGACGATCGCCACCACGAACACCCCCACCACCAACGCCGCGATGACAAAGAACCCTCCGCCCACATCGAGCGACTCGATGCGCGGGGCGACGCCGGGCCAGGCGACGAGCGTCCAGCCCGGCAACGTGGTCGAGAGCGGAACCCGGATCCGCGCGGCCCCGAGGGCCTCGCCCGGTCCGCGCAACGCGAAGCGTCCGCCCTCCGCGGTGCGCGCCGGCACCAGCGCCTGCACGCGTTCGAGCACTGCGCCGAGATTCAGCTCCACCCCGCGCACCGCGCCGCCGCCCGCGGGCTGCCACCATCCCAGGAAATAGACGGAGTCGCCCACGGTGCGCCCGAGCCAGCCGCTTGCCGGCTCGCTCCACGGAACGGCCTCCGCGTCCATCAGGAGCGGCGTCGTGTGGCCGTTGCGGCGCGGCTGGTCGTCGCCGCGCTGCACGGTGGCCGGCACCTCTTGCGCGTGCGCCGACTCCTGTTGCGGCAGCACGGACCGGGCCTTGTCATAACTCTTCGGCGACGAAGGCGCGACCTCCCCGGGAGCCTCCCGGGCGGAGTCGTCCGCCCGCCGGACGGCGAGCTTCTTGCTCGGAGCGTAGTCCTTCCCCCCGTCGCGGGCGGGCATGCTCTTGGCCGCGGCAGCGGAGCTGCGCGCGGCCTTTTGCACGTCGAACCGCAACGACTGGTTTGCAACGACCTCGCCGTTGTTGGTGAAGCCGGGCTCGCCCTCGAAGGCGTCGTCGTTCGGCGGCGCGGCGCTCCTGGCCTGCAACCGGAGGTTCGCGGTCTGCTCCTGCTGCACGGCGGCGGCGAGGGAATGCTCCCCGGTGCCGAACAACACCGCATGCCGCTGCCGGAACGCACGCCGCTCCGGATTGTCGGCCGGTGGCCACGCGAGCAGCGCGCGGTCGGGACGCCACAGGAACGTCTGCGCCACCAGCGGGTTGGTCGCCGGCCAGTTCGCCAACAACGCTTCGAGGTCGACCTCCGGTGTCTCGGCGAGCTCGCGCAGCAGGCCGTCGCGAATCTCGGCGACCAGCAGCTCGATGTTGTCGGCGGCGACTTGGGCGCGAGCACGGACGGCCGCCTCGGCGCGCTGCTGCACTTCGCTCGCGGCCTCGTCGATCCGCCGTTGCTCGAGCCACAGCAGCCGCAGGGCCACCGCGCCGATCAGCACCGTCGGCACGAGCAGCAGCAGCCAGGGCAACCAGACACGACGGGGGGCGGGCGACATTGTCGGGCGAGCTTAGGTGGGGCGGGCGACAGGTCGAGGGAGCAGATCGCGCGAGGCCGTCAAGAATCCGGCAAACCGCGGCGGGGCCTCACTGCCGCTGCTGGTTGGTGGTCTTGTAGGCGTCGGCGCGCATGGCTTTGCGGCGCTCTCCGGCGATGCCGGAGCGGGCGACCTCGTCGGCCTCCTTTTCCGCCTGCGCGGCGACGGCGGCCATCTCCGCGTTCTGGTAGCTGCTGGCCACACGGCCGAGCTGCACGCTGCTCTGCCGCATCACGGCGGCGGCCTCGTCCTGCCGGCCGGCATCCGCGAGCGCGATCGCGCGGCTCTTGGCCTCGGCGACGAAGTTCGTGGCATACTCGGTCTGCACCTGCAGGTTCGCCGAGCGGCGGACAAGCGCCTCGTCGCGGGAGAACCGCACCTGGCCCTCCGCGTGGAGCTCGCGGGTCGCCGCATCGGCGGCTTCGGCATAGCGCACGCGGGCCCGGGCGAGGGTGCGCGCCTCCTCCGCCTTCGCCGCCGGCACCTCCACCTCGACGAGCAGAAACTTCTCCTGGCCGCCGTAGAGCTGGTTCAGCTCGAACGTAACCTGCTCGTCGCGACACGCAGCCTCGCGGCCGATCGAGCGGATCGCCCGCACGCCGGCGGGAAACTCCACCGTGATCTCGAGCCGCTGCGCGACGACGTTGAGCACGTCGCCGAGTTCGGCGGCGAAGATGCGCGGCAGATCGCCGCTCTCGGCGACGTAGTAGTGGTTGCCGTCGCTGCGCTGGGCGAGCGCGGCCATGAGGTCCTCATTGAAACCGTCGCCCAGGCCGATCGTGGTCACCGCAATGCCTTCGCGCCGGAGCGCGCCGCCCAGCCGGCCGAGGTCGTCGGGGGAGCTGGGGCCCACGTTGGCCAACCCGTCCGAGAGCAGGAGCACGCGGTGGACGTAGCCGGAACGTTCGAGGTTCTTGCGGAGTTCGGCGGCGCCCTGCGACACGCCGGCGAAGAGCGCGGTGTTCCCGCGTGAGCTGATGCCGCGGATCTGACGCTCCAACCAACGGGTGTCGGTCGGTGCCTGCGGCGCGATCAACGTCGCCACCTCGTGGTCGTAGATCACCAGCGAAAACAGGTCCCGCCGGTCGAGCCGGTGCAACGCCTCGATCGCCGCCTCCTGCGCGCGGGCGATCTTCTCGCCGCTCATCGAGCCGGAGCGGTCGAGCACGATCACGAGGTTGACGGGCGGGCGCTCGTCCTCGCGCGGCGGCCGGCCGCCGCGCAGCCCGATCTTCACGATGGCGCGCTGCACCTCGCCCACCGGGAGCACCGGGCGGTCGCACTCCACCCGCAGTTCAAGCGGGGCCGGGGTGGACTTGGCGGCGACGGCGGGACACACGAGCCCTCCCACGGCGACGGCCGCGGCGGCAAAAGCACGGAAAAGTGAATGCGTTTTCATCATGCCCAGTTTCGCACAACCGGCGGTGGAAGTCGTCAGGGCGGGATCAGGGGTTTGTCAGGTCTTTGTCACGGAAAACGGAGGCCGGATGGGGAACAAAAGCGGGTCGGTGTTGTGTCACAGCCGTCGAATTTCTACCACATGCGCACACCCATGAGC
>JAEZSJ010000404.1 GCA_023443985.1 Verrucomicrobiota bacterium
TCCTCGAGCACCTCGACGGGGATGACGAGGTTGTTGTCGTCGAACTTGAAGATCGACTGGGGGTCGTGCAGGAGCACGTTCGTGTCGAGGACGAAGGTCTTCGCCTTCGTGGAAACTCTGAGCCGCGGTTTGGGTTGCAGGGTCCCTTGGGGGATACTCATCGGCTGTGAGTAAGTTGTGAGCAAGTGAATGGCCGCGCGCCGGACGCGCGTCGATGCAATTCAGGGAGACTGGGGGAATTTTCCCGAAAACTCCGCATGCCTGCGTCCGTGCAGGATCCGGGCCGGCGGCACGGCTTTCCGCCGGTGCGTGGCGCGATTCGGCCTTGCGCGGGGAAACAGCCGACGCTTGCCTCGCCCGCCATGTCGTCCACCACCACCAAGGAATACGCCGTGATCAGCACCGACCACGGCGACATCAAGATCGAGTTCTGGCCCGAGGTCGCGCCGAAGACCGTCGAGAACTTCAAGAAGCTCGCCGGCGAGGGCTTCTACGACGGCACGGCGTTCCACCGCGTGATCAAGGGCTTCATGATCCAGGGCGGCTGCCCGAACACGAAGGCCGGCGCACAGGGCATCCCCGGCACCGGCGATCCGGGCTACAAGGTGAAGGCCGAGTTCAACGACCGCCCGCACGTGCGCGGCGTGATCTCCATGGCCCGTGCCCAACACCCGGATTCAGCCGGCTGCCAGTTCTTCATCTGCCACGGCAACGCCACCTTCCTCGACCGCCAGTACACGGCCTTCGGCCAGCTCGTCGGCGGCGACGATGTCCTCGAGAAGATCGCCACCTGCGCGACCTCCGGTCCCGAGCGCAGCACGCCCAACTCCCGCCAGGGCGTGAAGTCCGTCAAGATCGTCGCCGAATAATCGACACGACTCGGACTCCCCTCCTCCGGGCGCCGCCGACCAGCGGCGCCTTTTTCGTGACCGGAGATCGCGGCACGCCGGTATTCTCAGTGCGCCGCCGCCACCGCGCAGAATCGCCGCGCCGCCTCGCGCAACTCGGTCTCCCCGAGCACGCCGAAGGACAGCCGGGCGGTGTTCCGCAGCGGTGCATCGCCGAAGCACAGCTCTCCCGGCACGTAGAGCACGCCGGCATCCAGACACGCGCGGCAGAACGCCGAATCGATCCCGAGGTCCAGCGCCTCGGGCGCCGTGAGCCAGAGGTAGAGACCACCGGCGGGCGGGGTCCAGCGCCACCCGCGCGCCGCCAGGCCGCCGGCCCGGAGCGCCTCGTGCAACACCTGCATCTTGCGCGCGTACGCCGGCCGCAGGCGGGCCAGATGGGCGTCGAACGTGCCGTCGGCGAGCACCCGTTCGAGCACCGCCTGGTTGAGGTTGGCTGTACCGAAATCGTGGGTACCCTTCGCGTGCAGCAACCGCCCGAGCCAGGCCGGCTCCGTGCAGCACCCGTAGCCGACCTTCAGCCCGGTCGCGAACGGCTTGGTGAGCGTGCCGGCGTAGAGGCGCGGGAACGCGCGCCACTCCTCGAGCGCGAGCACGCTGGGTGCGCCGGCCCCGCCGTCGAACGCCATCTGCCGGTAGGCCGCGTCCTCGATCGTCGGCAGGAGCAGCCCGCGGCCGGCGAGCGTGCGGGCGAGCAGGCGTTTCTCCTCCACCGCGAGCGAACGCCCCGTCGGGTTCGAGAAGTAGCCGACGAAGTAGACGGCCTTCAGTCGCGTGGCCGAGCCGTCGCGCTGCATCCCGGCGAGCAACGCGTCCAGCGCCGCGCCATCGAGCCGCCCGGCCGGATCGACCGGCAACGACCGCGCCTCGATGCCGAGGCCGCGCAACAGCTCGAGAAACACGAAGTAGCTCGGGCGATCGACGAGCACGATGTCGCCCGGTTCGCACAGCACCTGCATCGCGAGGTAGAGCGCCTGCTGCGATCCGTTCGTGACGAGCACGTCCGCCGGATCGACACGGCCGGGCCCCCACCCCTCCTCGCGCGCGATCCGTTCCGCGATCGCGCTGCGCAGGCCGGGCCGCCCCTGGTTCGTCCCGTACTGCAGCGGCTCCGGCGAGGCTCCGGCCGCGGCGAGCGCGGCGACCGCGCTCCCGAACGCCGCCAGCGGCAGCGTCGCGTTGTCGGTGAACCCGACCGCGAGCGACAACAGCCCCGGGGTTTCCAGCGCGGCATTCATCAGCCGCGCGATGACCGGCGGCGTGGCGCGGCGGCCCAGGGCGGAGAACGGGATCGGGCGGGAATCGTTCATGGAACTGCAACGCCATGCCCCAACCCTCCGCCCCGCTCAATGCGAAGTTTCGCGACCGATCGCGCAGCGGAACCGCCCCGGCGGCGACCGCCTCGGCTCTTCTTACGCCTTTTTGCCAACTTCCCCGCGAAAACGCGGGCAACGTCCGCTTGCCGCGGCCGAGCGTTTCTCCTTCACTCCGGCTCCCAGCCGCCCCTCAGATGTCGAAGCCCAAGATCCTCGTCGTCGACGACCAGCCCGTGAACGTGCAGCTCCTCCGCCGGAAGTTGGAGCGCGAAGGCATGGAGGTGCTGTCGACCAATCGCGGGACCGAGGCGCTCCAGATTTCCCTCAGCCAGATGCCGGACCTCATCCTGCTCGATGTGATGATGCCCGACATGAACGGCTTCGAGGTCTGCCACCGGCTCAAGCAGTCCGTGGCCACCCGCTCGATCCCGGTGATCTTCATCACCGCGCGCACCTCCAAGGAGAGCAAACTCGAGGGCCTCAACGTCGGCGCGGTCGACTACATCACCAAACCGATCGACCTCGACGAGACGGTCGCGCGCGTGCAGACGCAGCTGCGCTTCGTCTCGATGAATCGCGAGCTGCTCGTGCTCCAGCGCCGTCTCGCGGAGGCGCGCCGCTCCGCCAGCGTGGGCGCGATCACCCAGGGCATCTCCCACAACCTGAACAACCTGCTCGGCGTCGTCATCGGGTATCTCGACCTGATCAAGACCTACTACGACAAGCCCGAGCTGGTGAAGAAGAACGCCGAGGCCGTCGACCAGGCGATCAACCGCATCGTCAACATCCTGCGCCAGCTCAGCACGGTCGCGATCAAGTCGCGTTTCTCCGTCTCGCAGACGCAGCTCCAGAAGCTGCTCGAGGACGTGGTCAAACGCTACCAGACCGAGTTCAAGATCGGCGAGGCGGTCACCATCGAGAACCCGCTCGGCGACCTCGACTTCAACACCAGCGTCGAGGTGATGGAGGAGGCGCTCTCCAAGCTGCTCATCAACGCGTGGGAGTCCTACGGCGACGACCACAAGGGCCCGCGGCCGATCACGATCCAGACCGCGCTCAACCCCGAGCATCCCGACGGCGAGATGGTCGAGATCCGCGTGCTCGACCAGGGCCGCGGCATCGACGCGAAGATCCGCGACCACATGTTCGAGCCGTTCACGAGCACCAAGCACACGGTCGGCGTCGGCATGGGGCTCACGGTCGCGCGACACTCCCTGCGCAGCATCGGTGGCAACGTGGAGTTGCTCGACCGGCCCGAGGGCGGCGTCTGCGCCACCGTCCTCCACCCCCGCAACGCCGAGACGACGAGCTGAGCCGCGTCGATTCGGGCGGGCGTCGCCCGCTCCGGCATGTGGCAACGCGGCCAAGACCTCGGCTCCATCCGCCGTCCCGGACTGCCGCACCGCTGGTGCGCGGCAGCCCCAGTCCTCAATTGCCGGCGTCGGCCCCCAGCTCCCGGGCGGCGCGGAGATGCGCATCGGACTCGCCCGTGCGGCCGAGCGCACGGAGGGCGCGGGCCAGCAGCAGGTGCCCCTCGGCGGAGTCGGGCGCGCGTTCGACGGCCGCGCGGAACTGCTCGGCCGCCTCCGCCATGCGCCCCTCGCTGGCCAGCACCCGGCCGTAGTAGATTGCCGAAGACACCCAGTGGGGCGCGAGCTCGATCGCGCGGGCGAGGTGCGGCAGGGCTTCACCCGCCTGGCCGGACTCGACCAGCGCGACACCCCAGTTGAACTCGGCCTCCGGCGACCGGGGATCGAGCCGGGCGGCCTCCGCGAAGGCGCGGCGGGCCTCGTCCCGGCGGCCGAGCCGTGCGAGCGCCAGCCCGCGGTTGCAGTGGGCGACGGCGTAACCGGGATTCAATTCCACGGCCCGCTCGAAGTGCGGCAGCGCCGCGGCGGGGCGGCCGAGGCGAAGCAGGTTGTCGCCCAGGTTGTTCTCGGCCGGCGCATGGTCGGGCTTGAGCCGCAGCGCGGCCTGCAGGTGGGTGATCGCCTCCTCGCTCCGCCCGGACTCGGCCAGGGCCAGGGCGAGGTTCTGGTGCGCCATCCAGCAGGCGGGGTTCCGCGCGAGCGTGGTCTCGTAGAGCGTCGTCAAGTCGCGGTACTGCCGGCTCTGCCGCCAGGTCAATGTGCCGAGCGTGCCCAGCAGGAGCGCCGCGGTCCCAAGCGCCGCCGCCCGCGGCAGACGGAGGGCGACCGCGGCCAAGCCGGCGCCCGCCAGGGCGAACAGCGCGAGGCTGGCCAGATACTGGAAATGGTCCGCCACATACGAGAACAGGAACGGATAGACATCGAAGAAACCCAGGACGGGGAACAACGTGCCGCCGAAGAGGAGTGCGGCGGCGAGGGGGCCGCGGCGGTCCTGCCGGCGCGCAAGCCACGCCAGGCCGGCCAACACGGCAATGGCGGCGACGGGGAAGAGCCACTGCGACACCTGCGCCGCGTCCACGGCCCAGCGCGGGTAGATGAAGATCAGCTCGGCGGGCCAGAGGAGTTTGCCCACGTAGAACCAGACGACGCGGCCGGAGAGCACCAGCCGATCCAGCCCGGACAGCGCAAAATCGGCACCCTGCGCCCCGATGAGCGTCCGCTCGAAATAGGCGGTGGCCAGACCGGCGCAGGCGGCCAGGACGAACCAGGGGAGCAACGGCGGCACGTCGCGGCGGAGGTCGAGCCGGCCGCGTCGCCACCAGAACACGACCAGGAGGGCGGCGGGGAGCGTCGCGGTGACCGTCTTGGTCAGCAGCGCCAGGACGAAGAGCGCGGTCGCGGCGGCATAGCGCGCCGGGCGCCGTTCGTCGTCGAACCGCAGGTACGCGAGCGCGGCGGCCAGATAGAGCACGGTGGAGAGGGTGTTCTTCTGTTCGGAGATCCACGCGACGGACTCGACGCACACCGGATGCAGGGTGAACAGGAGCGCGGCGCACGCGGCGCCGGGCACCGCCAGGCGCCGGAGC
>JAEZSJ010000298.1 GCA_023443985.1 Verrucomicrobiota bacterium
AAGAAGAACCGGGCGGACTCGAACACCAACTTCGCGCAGGGCGGGCTCGCCGCCGTGATGGCGGCGGAGGACAACTTCGACAACCATGTGCGCGACACGCTCGTCGCCGGCGACGGGCTGTGCGACGAGGCGGCGGTGCGCGAGATCGTGCGCGACGGCCCGGAGCGGGTGCGCGAGCTGGTGGGGATCGGGCTCGAGTTCTCACGCGACGCCGGCGGGCAGTTCGACCTCGGCCGCGAGGGTGGCCACTCCCACCGCCGCATCCTGCACGTGAAGGACATGACCGGGAAGGCCATCGAGGAGGCGTTGTTGCGCGCCGTGGCCGAGAATCCGCGTATCGATATTTTTGAGCACCTGTTCGCGGTCGACGTGGTGACCGCCGCGAAGGTGGACCCGGCGACGTCCGTCTTCGGCGGGGACCGCGTGCTCGGCCTCCATGCGCTCGATGTGCGCGAGCGCCGCGTGCTGGCGATCAACGCGCCCGTCGTGATGCTCGCCACCGGCGGCGCGGGCCAGGTTTATCTCTACACGACCAACCCGGAGATCGCGACGGGCGACGGCATCGCCATGGCCTACCGGGCCGGCGTGCCGGTGCGGAACATGGAGTTCATCCAGTTCCACCCGACGACGCTCTACACCAGCGGCGGGGCGGGCGCGGTGGCCGGCTGGCCACGTTTCCTCATCAGCGAGGCGGTGCGCGGCGAGGGCGCGATCCTGCGCAACTTCGCGGGCGAGGCCTTCATGCCCCGCTACCACCACCAGGCCGACCTCGCGCCGCGCGACATCGTCGCCCGCGCGATCGATGCCGAGATGAAGACTTCCGGCACGCCGCACGTGTGGTTGGACATCCGCCACAAGGACGAGGCGTGGCTGCGGCAGCGTTTCCCGCAAATCTTCGCCGGCTGCGAGAAGGTCGGCGTGAACATGGCGCGCGACCTGATTCCGGTGGTGCCCGCGGCGCACTACACCTGTGGCGGCGTGGCGACCGACCTCACGGGCGCGACGAGCCTGCCGGGCCTCTACGCCTGCGGCGAGGTCGGTTGCACCGGGCTGCACGGGGCGAACCGGCTCGCGAGCAACTCGCTGCTCGAGGCGATCGTCGTCGCCCACCGGGCGGCCGCGGCGGTCCAGCAGTATCTGGCGGCCCCGCGCGAAGCCGCGGTCGCGGTGCCGGAGTGGCAGGATCTCGGCGGGGACAACGCCGACGAACGCGTCGTGCTCACCCACAGCTGGGAGGAGCTCCGCCGCGCGATGTGGGACTACGTGGGAATCGTGCGCACCACCAAGCGACTCGAACGCGCCCGCGCCCGGCTCTCGAACCTCGCGAAGGAGGTCCATGAATACTATTGGCACTTCTCGGTCGACCCGCAGCTGCTCGAGCTGCGCAACCTCATCGTGATCGGGGAGCTCATCGTCGCGTGCGCCCTGCAGCGGCGCGAGAGCCGCGGGTTGCACTACACGCTGGATTTCCCGGAGAAGCTCTCCGCCGCGCGCGACACCGAGGTCCGGCGCGGGTGAGTGCGGCCGGCGTCGCGGATCCGCGGCGTCCCGCCGCGCCGCCGATGCATCGACCGTGGACCTATTTCGGGCGAAACGGCGCCAAGGGGTTGTCATCGGTCGCAATGAGTGGATTGTGGATGCGCTTCCAACCTCCCCCTTAACCATGTCGATGCTTCGTTCCCTCATGTGCTCCGCCCTCGTTCTCGGCGCCGCCGCGCTCGGCGTTGCCAGCCCGGCCGCCAACACCGCGCCCACGAACCCCTCCGGTTTCCTGATCCATCGTGGCACCAACCTCAGCCACTGGCTCTCGCAGGACTTCGGCTGGGCGCCGCGTGAGGAGTGGATCACGGAGAACGACATCCGCTACATCGCCTCGCTCGGCTTCGACCATGTGCGCCTGCCGGTCGACGAGATCGTGCTCTGGAAGGAGGACGGCACCCCGGACGAGGCGGCGTTTGCGCTGCTCGACCGTGCGCTCGGCTGGAGCAAGGCCGCGAAGCTGCGCGTGATCGTCGACCTGCACTCGGTGCGGGCGCACCACTTCAACGCCTCCAACGAGGGTGGCACCAACACGCTCTGGATCGATCCGAAGGCGCAGGAGCATTTCCTCGACCTCTGGCGTCAGCTCTCGGCGCGGTTGCGTCACCACCCGGTGGACTTCCTCGCCTACGAGATCATGAACGAGCCCACGGCCCCGGATCCCGAGGACTGGAACAAGCTCGTGGCGCGCAGCCTGGCGCAGATCCGCGCCACCGAGCCGAGCCGCGTCATCGTGCTCGGCGCGAACATGTGGCAGATCCCGCAGATGCTGCCGAAGCTCAAGGTGCCGGCCGGCGACAAGAACATCATCCTGAGCATGCACACCTATGCGCCGCTGCTGCTCACCCACCACAAGGCCGACTGGGTCGATCCGGTGATCCGCGACTACCCGGGCCCGGTGGCCTATCCCGGCCCGATCGTCGACGCCACGACCTACGCGAAGCTCGTCGCCGCCTATCCGAAGGAGAAATACGACTTCCTCGCCAGCTCGACCGACAACTGGAGCCCCGAACGCCTGCGGGCCGAGTACGAGCCGGCGATCGCGCGCGCCAAGGCGCTCGGGCTGCAGCTCTACTGCGGCGAGTTCGGCTGCCTGCCCACCGTGCCGCGCGCGGCGCGGCTCGCGTACTACCGCGACATCGTGGGCGTGTTCGAGGCCGCCGGCATGGCGTGGGCGAATTGGGAATACAAGGGCGACTTCGGGATCGCCGAGTGGCACGGGCTGAAGTCGCTCGACGGCGCGCCCGACGTGCAGCTGCTCGACGCGCTCTTCCAGCGCTGAACGTCCGGGCGGAGAGGTGCCCGTGCGCCGCGTCCGGCGCGCGGGCGGGCCTCCGGAGCACCGAGCAGCCGGTGTGTGCCCGGGGCGCGGCCGGCGACGGGGCAGGAGGCGCACCGCGGTAACGGTGTATCCGTGATTTGGTGCGGCGGCGGTCCGGGCCGGGAGGCTCGGGTGCGGGCCGGGCGGGGCGGGCCGACAAATCCCCATGGCGACAGCCGAGGCGCCGCCGTTGGACCGGCCGGCGGGCGGGGGCTATGCTCACGCCACCATTTCCGCCATGAAATCCTCCCTCACCAAAGCCACCGTCGAGGTCTCGGCGGACCTCGTCGACAACCTGCGGAGCCTGCTCGCCGACACCGAGAAGGCGTTCGGTTCCGCCGTAGCCTCGGAGACCAAGGGCCTCTGGTCCGCGGTCGAGCACCGCTTCGGCCGGGTGCGCGAGCAGCTCGACCACGCGTACCGGCAGAGCCGCGAGCAGGTCGAACGCGCCGCCCGCCAGACCGATCGCGCCATCCGCAGCCATCCCTACGAGGCGCTGGGCGTGGCGCTCGGGCTGGGTGTGTTGTGCGGCGTGCTCTTCCGGCGCCGCTGAGCGGCGCCCCGGCCCATGGCCGACCGGCCACATGTCGTCGTGCTCGGGGCCGGCTTCTGCGGTCTCGAGTTCTGCCGCCGGGTCGACTCGTCGCGCGTGCGCGTGACGGTGGTGGACCGGCAGAACCACCATCTGTTTCAGCCGCTGCTCTACCAGGTTGCGACCGCCGGCTTGTCGGCGATCGACATCGCCCGTCCGATCCGCGGGATTCTGCGCCGCAAGCCGAACCTCCAGGTGCGCATGGCGCGGGTGGAGGGCGTGGATTTTGCGCGGCGCTGCGTCCGGCTCGAGGGGCAACCCGGCCTGGAGTTCGACTACCTGTTGCTCGCGCTCGGGGGCCGCTCGAGCTACTTCGGCCACGACGAGTGGGAGGCGTTCGCCCCGGGGCTCAAGACCCTCGACGATGCCGTGCGGATCCGGCGCCAGCTGCTGCTCGCATTCGAGCAGGCGGAGACGGAGCCGGATCCGGCGCGTCAGCGGGAACTGATGACAATCGTCGTGATCGGGGGCGGTCCCACCGGGGTCGAGCTCGCGGGTGCCGCCGCGGAGCTCACGCGCGGGGGGCTGCGCGACGATTTCGACCGGATCGACACCCGCCGTGCGCGGATCCTCCTGGTCGAGGGCGGGGCGACGATTCTCTCGCATCTCCCCCCGCCGTTGGCGGCAAACGCCCGGCGGCAGCTCGAGCGGCTCGGCGTCGAGGTGCGGACCGGACGGCGTGTGCAGCATATCGGTCCCGGGGTGGTGGAGCTCGGCGGCGAGACGATCCGGGCCGCCACGATCCTCTGGGCTGCCGGCGTCGCGCCCGTGCCGGAAGTCCGCGAGCTGGGCGTCCCGCTCGATCGCGCGGGGCGCATCCAGGTCGAGCCCGACCTGAGCGTGCCCGGGCGGCCGGCGGTGTTCGTCGGCGGCGACATCGCGGCGGTGCCGGACGGGCGCGGTGGCACGGTGCCGGGCGTCGCCCCGGCGGCGTTGCAGATGGGGCGCTTCATCGCCGGCGTGATCAACGCCGAGGCGCGGCGGGGCGAGCTCGGCGAGCCGCGGGGGCGTCCGCATTTCAAATACCGGGACAAGGGCACGCTCGCCACGATCGGGCGTTCGGCGGCGGTGGCGCAGATCGGGCGGCTGCGTTTCAGCGGTCTGCCCGCGTGGATCACCTGGCTGATGGTGCATCTCGTGTTCCTGGTGGGGTTCCGCAACCGCCTCTCGGTCTTCGCCACTTGGGTTGCGTCGTACTTCACCTACCGGCGGCGCGCGCGCATCATCCTCGGCTCGGATGCGTTGGAGGCACCGCCGCGGCGTTGAGCGCGCGGTATCCTGCCGCCGCGAAACGCGCCGGCGGGCGTTGCAGAATGCACCCCCTGCGCGGCCGGGACGCGCGCGAGCCGCTCGGGGGCCGCGACGGACCCTTCTCCGTGGGGCTTGGCACCGAGTCTGCAGGCGGGGCGGGCGCACCACCGCACCCCCATCGTCCCGCAGCCGCCCAACAACCATGAACAAAGCGATCTTCCTCATCCTCCTCGTCGTCGGCGCGATCCTGCTGATCTACGGTCTGAGCGCGTCCGACTCCGTCGCCTCGAACATCAGCGAGTCGGTGCGTGGCACGCCGACCGACCGCACGATCACGCTGATCGTGCTTGGCAGCGTCGGCCTCCTGGCGGGCAGCATCGGGCTGCTCGTGCGGCGCCGTCGTTGACCGCGCCCGCCCGCGGCCGCCCGGAGGTGCGCCGACTGATGCAAGCCGTGCACTCTGCAGCCGCGGTTCCACCCGCACCGGTCGGCGCAGCCCCGCGCGCGGAGTGGGGGCGGATGCCTACGGGAATCCCCGGCCCGCGGGTGGTCGAAATCGCCGATGGCGCCCCCGGCGGCCGTTCCGTAGGCTGGTCCCCCTTGAAGGCGACCATTGGAGAGAGCCCTGCCGCGCCTGTGGCCGGCACGGCGAGAGCCCCCGTCCGCATTCTCGTGGTCGAGGACCACGAGGAGGACTTCCATTTCCTTGCGATGTTGCTCGAGCGCACGCAGCTCGAGGAGAGCTACGAGCTCGACTGGGCGTCGACGTTCGACGACGGCATCGCCCGGCTCGAGAGCGGGCGGTACGACGCCGGCCTCTTCGACTACTCCTTGGGCGGCAGCACCGGCCTCGATCTGCTCCGCGCCGCGCGCGCCCGTGGCGCCGAGATGCCCGTGCTCCTGCTGACCGGGGTGGACAATCCGCAGATCGACGGTGAGGCCCTGCGCTCCGGCGCCTCCGACTACCTCTGCAAGGCGGATCTCACCGCGGTGGAGCTCGAGCGCGCGATCCGTTATGCGCGGCAGCAGGCGGGTGTGCTCGCCCAGTTGCGTCGCGCCAACGACCTCCTCGGCACCGTCCTGAACGGCCTGCCCGTGGTCGTCTACCGCATCGACGCCGACGGCATCCTGCTCGAGTCGCGCGGGCAGGGCCTGCGGCTGCTCGGTGTGGCCGACGATGAACTCGTCGGCTGCAACGTCTTCACCACCTGGCCCAATGTCGCCGACGACGTGCGGCGGGCCCTCCAGGGCGGGGAGGTCGAGTTCGTCGCCGAGGTCCGCCACGGTGACGAACGGCGCTACTTCGACAACTATGTCCAGTTCGACAGGACGCGCGGCCACGGCGCCGTGGGCTTCTCGATCGATGCGACCGCCCGCGTGCTCGCCGAGCAGCAGCGGCGGATCGACGCCCAGATGCTGCACAACATCCTCCGCAACCTTCCGGCGATCGCGGGCCGGCTCGACGCGGAGGGGCGGGTGGTCGAGGCGCTGGGCAGCGGGCTGCGGCGCCTGGGTCTGGCCGCCGGCCGCCTGTACGGACGGCTGCTCGCCGAGATCGTGCCGAACTGCGGCGAGGCCATCGGCCGCGCGCTCGCCGGCGGCAGCACGGCCTTCACGGTCGTGGGCCGCAACCACGACGAGGACTGGTACCTCGACATCTCCATCGCCTTCGACGCGGAGAACGGCGAGGGCGCGGTGTTCTTCGGTCGCGACGTCACCGAGCGACGCCGGCTCGAGCGGCTGGTGCTCAACCTCGCCGACGCCGAGCGCCAGCGCATCGGCGCCGACCTTCACGACGGGCTCGGGCAGCACCTGACCGGTCTCGCCTGCATCGCGACGGCGCTGCGCGACCGTCTGGCCGGCGCCGTGCCGGCGGAGGCCGAGTCCGCCGGCCTCATCGCCCAGCTCGCCAACGACGCGACCGTCCAGTCCCGCGCCCTCGCGCGCGGGCTGAGCGCGGTGCAACTCGAGGTCCACGGCCTGGCCGCGGCACTCGAGGACCTCGCGCTGCAGTCGCAACGGCTGCACGGCGTCGAGTGCCGGTTCAGCCTGCGGGGCCCCGCTCCCGAGCTGGAGCACCTGACCGCGATCCACGTGTATCGCATCGCCCAGGAGGCGATCCACAACGCCGTCCGCCACGGCGGCGCCCGTCGTATCCGTGTGGCGCTGATCGGTCGGCCGGGGCGCAGCCGGCTCCTCGTGCTCGACGACGGCGCCGGCTTCGAGGCGCAACCATCCGCCCGGCCCACGGGCAGCGGCCTGCGGCTCATGAACTATCGCGCCACGCTGCTCGGCGGCGGCGTCACCGTACATTCTCGCCCGGGACAGGGAACCCGGGTCGCCTGCAACTGGACTCAGCCAACGACCAATGAAAACTGAAGCACCCATCGCCCCGCCGTCCCCTTCGAGCCCGGCGGCCAAGACCGCCCGCCGCCGCATCTTCCTCGTCGACGACCATCCGGTCACGCGCGAGGGGATTCGTGTCCTCATCGACCAAGTGCCGGATCTCATCGTCTGCGGCCAGGCCGACAGCGCGCCCGCCGCCCTGCAGGCGATCCAGAAGACGGTGCCCGACCTGGCCGTGGTCGACATCACACTCAAGACGACCAGCGGCATCGAGCTCATCAAGAACCTCAAGGCGCTGCTGCCGGACCTGCCCGTGCTCATCATGTCGATGCACGACGAGAGCCTCTACGCCGAGCGCGCGCTGCGCGCCGGCGCGAAGGGCTACATCATGAAGAACGAGGCGAGCGACCGGATCGTCCTCGCGATCCGCCGCGTGCTCTCCGGCGAGCTCTACCTCAGCGACCGGATGAAGGAGAAGGTCCTGCACCGGCTCGTGCGCAGCAAGAAGGACGAGGTCGTGTTCACGATCGACACCCTCAGCGACCGCGAGATGGAGGTCTTCCAGCTCATCGGAAACGGTTTCGGGACCCGCCAGATCGCCGAGAAGCTGAACCTGAGCGTGAAGACCATCGATTCGTACCGGGAGCACCTCAAGCTGAAGCTCCGGCTGGAGAACGGCGCGGACCTCGTGCGCCACGCCATCCAGTGGATGCGCAGCGAGGGCGTCGTCTGACCGGCGTGTCGCGCGTGGGCGGGGCGGGTGGTGCCGGCGCGCCGCGCCGCGTGCGCACGGCGCTGGAGATTCCCCGATGAATGGTGCCGGCCGGGGCTCGGTGCCCGCCGCACGCCGCGCGGGCTAGCATGGGGCATGCAGCTCCCAGAGCCTTCGACCAAACCCGCCCCCAAGCGTCCGCGGCGCCGCCGCGGCCCCACCGCCGGCCGGGAGATCCGCAAGGGCGAGCCGTATCCGCTCGGCGCCGTCTGCCGGGAGGACGGGGTGAACTTCGCCCTCTTCTCGGAGCGCGCCACCGGCGTCGAGCTCTGTCTCTTCGACGACCTCGGCCGGCCCGAGGTCGAGCGTATCCGAATAACCGAACGCGAGAACCAGGTGTGGCACGCCTTCGTGCCCGGCCTGCGCGCGGGCCAGCTGTACGGCTATCGCGTGGAGGGGCCGCACGAGCCCAACGCCGGCCTCCGTTTCAACGCCCACAAGGTCCTGCTCGACCCGTACGCCAAGGCGATCGCGGGCGACGTGCGGTGGGACGACGCCCTCTTCGGCTACCGCATCGGTGCGGAGGAGGCGGACCTCTCCTTCGACGACCGCGACGACGCCCCGTTCGTGCCGAAGAGCGTCGTCGTCGACGAGCGCTTCGACTGGGGCGACGACCGCGCCCCGCGCCGGCCGTTGCACGAGACCATCATCTATGAGACCCATGTGCGCGGCTTCACGAAGCGCCGCGAGGCGCTGCCCGAGGCGCTGCGCGGAACCTACGCCGGCTTTGGCGCGCCCGAGAGCATCGCCTACCTGCGCTCGCTCGGGGTGAACGCCGTCGAGCTGATGCCGGTGCAGCAGTTCGTCCACTCCCGCAACCTCGTCGAGAAGGGGCTGCGCGACTACTGGGGCTACAACACGGTCGGCTTCTTCGCCCCGGAAAGCGGCTACAGTTCGAGCGGCGACCGCGGCGGGCAGGTGCGCGAGTTCAAGGAGATGGTGCGGAACCTCCACGCCGCCGGCTTCGAAGTGTATCTGGATGTCGTTTACAATCACACCGCCGAGGGCAGCCACCTCGGCCCCACGCTCTCGTTCCGCGGCATCGACAACCCCGCCTACTACCGCCTCGTCGCCGACGACCCCCGCTACTGCATGGACTACACCGGCACCGGCAACACCCTGAACGTGCCGCACCCGCGCGTCCTCCAGCTGCTCATGGACAGCCTCCGGTACTGGGTCACGGAGATGCACGTCGACGGCTTCCGCTTCGACCTCGCCGCCGCGCTCGCGCGCGAGCTGCACGAGGTGAGCAAGCTGGGGGCGTTCTTCGACGTGATCCACCAGGACCCCGTGATCTCGCAGGTGAAGCTCATCGCCGAGCCCTGGGATCTCGGCGAGGGCGGCTACCAGGTCGGCAACTTCCCGATCCTGTGGGCGGAGTGGAACGGGCGCTACCGGGACACCATCCGCCGCTATTGGAAGGGCGACTCCGGCGCGATGCGCGACCTGGCCTACCGGCTCTGCGGCAGCGCGGACCTCTACGAGCCCAGCGGCCGCACCCCGGCCGCCAGCATCAATTTCCTCACCTCGCACGACGGCTTCACCCTGCGCGACCTGTGGTCGTTCAACGAGCCGCACAACGAGGCCAACGGCGAGGACAACCGCGACGGCGACCGCAACAACAACTCCTGGAACTGCGGCCACGAGGGGCTCGACGCGCCCCCCGAGGTCCTCGCGCTCCGTCGCCGCCTGCAGCGCAGCCTGCTCGCCACGCTGTTCCTCTCGCAGGGCGTCCCGATGCTCCGCGGCGGCGACGAGCGCGGCGCCACCCAGCGCGGCAACAACAACGCCTATTGCCAGGACAACGACACCAGCTGGCTCGACTGGGCGCCGGAGCCCGAGGCCGAGGCGCTCTTCGGCTTCACCCGCCGGCTCGTCGACCTGCGCAACCGGCACGTGGTCTTCCGCCAGCCTCGCTTCTTCCAGGGCCGCGACCTGCGCGGCAACGGCGTGAAGGACATCACCTGGTACAATGCCGACGGCGCCGAGATGACCGACGAGGCCTGGGGCGCGGACTTCGCGAAAATCATGGGCGTGCTGCTCTGCGGCGACTCCCTGGACGTGCGCGACGAGGACGGTCGGCCGCTGCGCGACGACACCTTCCTGCTCTACACGAACTCGGACCACGAGGACCGCGAGATCCGGCTGCCCTCGGAGACCGAGGTCGTCTGGCAGCTCGTCCTCGACACGGCGCGCGAGCCCTCCTTCGTCGATGTCCCGGAGGAGGTCCGCGGCGGCTCCGCCCACGTCCTGTCCGCGCGCAGCCTCGTGCTGCTGCAGCAGAAGACCGGGTCGGACGAGGAGGCCCGGCGCGCCTTCGTGCGCGAACCCCGGGAGACGCGGGCGTCATGAGCCTCCCACCCCCCACGCCGGTCGGGGCGGAGCTCGACTCCACAGGCGTGCGCTATCGCGTCTGGGCGCCGGACAACCGCAAGGTCGAGGTGTGCGTCGAGGGGCCCGGCGGGGCGCGCCACCTTGCGCTGGTGCCGTTGGCGGGGGGCTTCCATGAGGCGCACGACCTCTATGGGCGTGCGGGCGACCGGTATCGCTTTCGTCTCGACGACGGTCCGCTCGCCCCGGACCCCGCGTCGCGCTCGCAGCCCGAGGGCGTGTTCGGTCCCTCGGAGGTGGTCGACCCCGGCGCGTACACCTGGCGCGCGTCCCGTTGGAAGCGTCCGTCCTGGCGGGGTCGGGTGATCTATGAGCTCCATGTCGGGACGTTCACGCCGGAGGGCACGTTCGCCTCGGCGAAGGCGCGGCTGCGCGATCTGGTCGACCTCGGGGTGAACACGCTCGAGCTCATGCCGGTGGCCGCGTTTCCCGGCGGCCGCAACTGGGGCTACGACGGCGTGTTCCCGTTCGCCCCCGCGGCCTGCTACGGCCCGCCCGCGGCGCTGCGCGACCTCGTCGACGCCGCGCACGAGCTCGGGCTCTCGGTCATGCTCGACGTCGTCTACAACCACCTCGGTCCGGTGGGAAACCCGCTGCCCGCCTTCGGCGGCTGCTACTTCCACCCGACGCGGCACACGCCGTGGGGCGCGGCGCTCAACTTCGACGGCGCCCAGTCCGGCCCCGTGCGCGCGTTCTTCCTCCAGAACGCCTGCATGTGGATCGACGAATACCGCTTCGACGGGCTGCGGCTCGACTCCATCCACAGCATCACCGACGAGTCGCCCGTGGCGCTCGTCGCCGCGGTCGCCGCCGAGGTGCAGCGGCGCGGGGCGTGGGTGGTGGGCGAGGACGAGCGGAACTTCGCCAGCGTGCTCGCGCCGCGGGAGCGCGGCGGGTTCGGGCTCGACGGGGTGTGGGCCGACGATTTCCACCACAGCGTGCGCGTCGCGCTCACCGGGCAGCGGGAGTCGCACTTCGGCAGCTTCAAGGGCGACGCGGCGGAGCTCGCGGCGACGCTGCTGCGGGGCTGGTATTATTGCGGACAATACTATCCGCACTGGCAGCGCGCCCGCGGCACGCCCACGGCGGACTGCACGCCGGACGCCTTCGTGCTCTGCGTCTCGAACCACGACCAGGTGGGGAACCGCCCGCTCGGCGACCGCCTCCACCACGGCCGGGAGCACGCCGCCTACCGGGCGGCCTCCCTCCTGCTCTGCCTCGCGCCGGGCACGCCGCTGCTGTTCATGGGCCAGGAGTGGGCGGCGGGCACGCCGTTCCAGTTCTTCTGCGAGCATCCCGGCGAGGCGGGCCGGAAGGTCGCCGGGGGGCGCCTCGCCGAGCTGCAGCGGTTCGGGCTGGAGATCGACGAGCGAACGCGGAACGCGATGCCGGATCCGCAGGACGAGGCCGCCTTCACCGCCTCGAAGCTCGACTGGGCCGAGCGCGCCCGCCCGCCGCATACCGGCATGCTCGCGCTGCACCGCGCCGCGTTGCGCCTGCGCGACCAGCACCCGATCTTCCAGTCCCCGCCGCGCGACTGCTGGACGGCCTGGCCGGCGCACGACGCCGTTGTCGCCATCCGTTGGCGACAACCGGAGGGCGATTGGCTGCTGCTGGTCGCGTTGCGCGCCGCGGGGGAGCTCACGCTCGGGGCGGCGGGCGAGCTGAAGGCGCCGGCGGAGCGCCGTTGGGAACTGGAGCTGGCGAGCAACGCCGCCGCCTTCGCCGGCGAGGACCGGCTCGCTGCGGCCGTCGAGGCGGAGGGTTTCCGCCTGTCCACCCCGGGCGCGGCCCTGTTCCGGGCGCCGGTGCTGCGCGCGGATTGAGGCGGCGCGGAAGGTCGCAGACCCGGGTCCGCGCGGAACACGGTCCGGCGGCGCCCCGGGACTCCCGGGCGGTTCGCCGCTGGCATCCGCGGCCCGGTGGGCCGGACGCCCCCGCGGTGGCCGCGGGCGTGGGCTCCGCCGCCCGATGCGCCCGGCGGATGGCAGGGCCGGCGGTCATCGGTGAGGGGCCTGTGCGCCGGCCAGTGGTTCCACCTAACCGGGTTTGGAGCGACGCCCGATTTCGACCGGTCTTCCCGGTGCGCATACTCGCACCATGCCAACCAAGACCGAGGCGCCCCAGGAACTCCGCCCCGCCCAGAGCCAGCCGCGGCAACCCGGCAAGGAGCGGGAGATGGAGCCCCGGCCGGTGAGCGAGCGTCCGCCCCCGGCGGGCGGACGCCTGCGGGGCAAGGTGGCGTTGATCAGCGGCGGGGACAGCGGCATCGGCCGCGCGGTCGCCCTCGCCTTCGCCCACGAGGGTGCCGAGGTCGCGATCGCGTACCTCGACGAGACCGACGACGCGCGCGACACCGCGGAACGCGTGCGTGCGCTCGGCCGCCGGGTGCTCGCCCTCCCCGGCGACGTGGCCGACCCGGCGGTGTGTGCGGCGCATGTGGCCGCGGTGCGGGACACGTTCGGGCGGCTCGACATCCTGGTGAACAACGCCGCCGAGCAGCACCCGCGCGAGCGTCCCGAGGAGATCGACGACGCGCAGCTCGAGCGCACGTTCGCGACGAACGTCTTCTCCTATTTCCGCCTCACCCGCGCCGCGCTCGCCCTGCTCGGCGAGGGTGCCGCGATCGTGAACACCACCTCCGTGACCGCCTACCGCGGGAACCCGCGGCTGGTCGACTACGCCTCGACCAAGGCCGCCATCGTGGGCTTCACCCGCTCGCTCGCGCTCGCGCTGGTCAAGCGTGGCATCCGCGTGAACGCGGTTGCGCCCGGTCCGGTGTGGACCCCGCTGATCCCTGCGAGCTTCGCGGCCGAGGAGGTCGCCACGTTCGGTTCGCAGGTGCCGATGGCGCGGGCGGGCGAACCGGCGGAGATCGCGCCGGCGTACGTGTTCCTGGCCTCGGCGGATGCGAGCTTCATGTCCGGCCAGGTCCTCCATCCCAACGGAGGCGAAATCATCAACGGCTAGATCCCCATGAAAATCCTCCTTATCGGCGACGAATCACGCACGCGGCGCCTCCTGTCCTTCGGGCTCGTGAAACCCGAGGATCAGGCCGCCGCGGTCGGCTCGGCGGGCGAACTGGCGCGGCTTCCCACGCTGCGTGGATTCGAGGTCGCGCTTCTCGACTGGGAGATGCGCGACGCCGTCGCCCGGGAGCTGCTCGACCAGTTGCGGCGGCTGGCCCCCACGCTGCCGGTGGTCGTCCTCAC
>JAEZSJ010000329.1 GCA_023443985.1 Verrucomicrobiota bacterium
GTCGCAGCTCGCGCTGCGACAAGTCACACTGGTGATGAAACCGCCGGATGCGTGAACCGCACGTCCGGTGGTGTGGGAGCTGGGGGAGGCAACCTCCCCCGGCTACCCGATTTCGCCGGGAGTCACGGCCTCCGCCTCGTCGCCGCGGTGCGCCGCCGCGCTCTTTCCGTCTCAAGTTCACCCGGCGGCAACCGAATAGTGACCGGTCGGACCGCACCCGGTCGCGTGCTGCCCAGCACCCGCAGGCCGGACGCACCTCCGGATCTCCTCACTCCATGGCGTCACCCACTCTCTCCGCGGCGGGCCTCGGCACGTTGTTTGCGCAACGTGTGGTGGTTGGCGTCGGCGACATGGCGGTCTCCAACAACACCAACGCGATCCTGACCACCTACGCGCTGGGCTCGTGCATCGGCCTGATCGCCTTCGACCCGTCCACGAACGCCGCGGGCCTGCTGCACTACATGCTTCCGGACTCGACCATCTCGCCGGACAAGGCGAAGACCCAGCCCTCGATGTTCGCCGACACCGGCCTGCCGATGCTCTTTCGCGCGTTCACCGGCGTGAAGGGCGACATGAAGCGCGCCAAGTACTTCGTCGCCGGCGGCGCGAGCGTCCTCAACGGCACCGACCCCTTCAAGATCGGCGAGCGCAACATCCAGGCGCTCGAGACCTGGTTCCGCGCCAACGGCCTGCGTCCCACGATCCACGATGTCGGCGGCACCCACAACCGCACGGTCAGCATCGAGGTGAAGAACGGCGCGATCGCGATGAAGACCCCCACCGGCACCCAGCAATTCTCGCTGGCCTGAGACGAACTCGGGCTGTTTGGCCGGTGCTCCCCCTGGGAGCCAGAGACCGTTCGGCCCAACTGCAGGGCACATGCTCCGCCGGAGAAATGGCCCCTGAGGACGCGGAACTCGCGGCCAGTCGACTCCAGCGCTCTTCGCCCCAGGTTGAACGAGTTCGAATGACCGATCCCGCCGTACCCGAATCTTAACGACATCGGCGCCCCGCCGAGCCCCCGCTGACCGATCGCTGTCCCCGGAGCGGTGCGGTCAGGCGGCGTGCGGTCGCTCCGTGCGATGGGCGTGGGTGAACTCCACGGTCGTCGCGAGCGCTTCGCCGATCACCGGAAAACTGGTCGGCTTCTGCATCCGGAAAAGCAGCGTCGGATGGTCCCGATGATCCCGCATCGCGTCATCCCGCTGCGCGGTGAGCAGCATGCAGCCGAGACTGGGATCCGCGACCTCGAGCCAGGTGATGAACTCCAGTCCGTCCATCTTCGGCATCCTCAGGTCCACGATCACGGCGTCGTAGGCGGCGCCCCCGGCCGCCCGGATCCGCTCCTGCGCCACGAGCGCGTCCGGCAACGACTCGACCACGTAGCCGAGCCGCTGGATGCCACGGGTGAGCATCAACCGCGACGGCGGATCGTCTTCGATCACGAGGATGCGCGGCGTATCCATGGCTCCCCTAAAGTTTCACCTCTCCGTGCGTCACCTGGTCGCGCAGGAGCCGCGTCACGGCATCGAGCACCTCGGGCTGGACCGCGATGAGCCGCTCGGGTTCGAAGCCTTGCGCGAGCAGCAGCTCGGAATCGAGCTCCATCAGGAAACCGTCCTCCGCCACCCCGGGACCGATCGCGGTCGCGACAAACTTCGCGGCATGGACATGGGCCATCAGCAACCGTTGCGTCGGCGGGACGTCCGCCGGATGGTCCGAGTGCCGCACCACCTCGGTGAGATTCTCGGGGAACTTCCAGATCTCGAGCAACCGCGCGCCGATCAACGACTGGTGGTACCCGAGCACCTCCCGCTCGGCCTGCCACCACGGGCAGTTGTTCGCGCGCTGGTGGTCCCGGATCGCCCCCAAGAAATCGCCGGCGGCGTACGCGATGGCGAGCTTGCCGATGCCCTGGATCAGCCCTGCCGTGTAGGCGAGCTCCTTGTCGACCTTCCCGCTCTGGTCCGCGAGCTTCTCCGCGGCAACCGCCACGCACAGCGAGTGCCGGCAGAAGTCGCCCGGCTCCCAGCCGTATCCCTGGACTGGATGATTGAACCAGCGGCTGCCGAGCGTCGTGACCGCGAGGCGGTAGATCTCGCGGAAGCCCAGCCGCAGGATCGCCTCCGACACCGTCTCGCACTCCGTGCCCGCCCGGAAGAACGCCGAGTTGGCGAGACGCAGCGTCGCGCTCGCCAGCGCCGGGTCGACCACGATGATCGCCTCGAGCTCGTCCGCGGTCGTCCCCTCGTTTGCCAACGCCCGCGAGAGCCGAGGCAGCAGCACCGGCGAACACGGGAGATGCGCCGCCTTCTCGCAGACGGCCTCGATCGAAGGGGCGTTGGGATGCGGCATGATGGATTCCTCAGGCGGCGTTGAGCAGCGAAGCGGGGTCGAGGATGAGGGCGATGTTGCCGTCGCCGAGGATGGCGCCGCCCGCCACCCCGGGCAGGCCCTGCATCAGGGCGCCGAGGCTCTTGATCACGACCTCCTGCTTGCTGACCATCTCGTCGACCAGCAGGCCGCTGGTGCGACCGGAAAACTCCACGACCACCACGATGCCCTCGGCCGGGTTGTGCGCCTTCGGCTCGATCGCGAACTTCTGGTGCAGCCGGTGCAGCGGGATGATCTTGCCGCGGAGGTCGAGCACCTCGCCGCGGCCCTGCACCGTCGAGATCGTCTCGGCCGCCGGACGGTAGGCCATCTTCACCGAAGTGGTGGGCAGGATGAAACGGTCCTCCCCCACCTTCACGATCAGGCCGTCGATGATCGCCATCGTGAGCGGCAGGATGATCCGGAACCGCGAGCCCTTCCCGAGGTCGGACTCGATCTCGATCTTGCCGCGCAGCTTCTCGATGTTGCGCCGCACGACATCCATGCCGACACCGCGCCCGGAGATGGAGGTGACCTTCTCGGCGGTCGAGAACCCGGGCAGGAAAATGAGGTTGAGGATCTCCTCCCGCGAGAGGTTCTGACCTTCCACGACCAGCCCCTGTCGCAGCGCCTTGGCGAACACCTTGTCCGGATCGATGCCGCGGCCGTCGTCGGAGATTTCCAATACGATGTTGCTGCCCTGATGGTAGGCCTTCAGCTGCACCTTCCCGGCCTCCGGCTTGCCCACGCGCAAGCGTTCCGCCGCCGACTCCAGGCCGTGGTCGAGCGAGTTGCGGACCATGTGCACCAGCGGGTCGCTGATCTCCTCGACCACGGTGCGATCCAGCTCGGTATCCTCGCCTTCCACACTGAACGCCACCTTCTTGCCGCAGTCGCGGGCCAGGTCGCGGGCCAGGCGCTCCATCTTCTGGAACGTGGCCTTCACCGGGATCATGCGCAGCGCCATGGAGGTGTGCTGCAGCTCCTTCGTGATGCGGGTGACCTGTGCAAGGTTGCGCTGGAGCGAGGTGTTGTTGTCGAGCAGGTGGCGCGCGCTCTCCTGCAACTGGCTCTGCACGATCACCAACTCGCCCACCACATCCATCAGCGAATCAAGCTTCTCGGTGTTGACGCGGATCGTCGAGGGACCGCTCGACTTGCGCACGCCGGCCGCAGGTCCAGCCGCGGCCTGTTGCAGCACCGTCTGGCTGGGCACCGCAGGTGCGGCCGCATCGGGCGGCGGCGCCCCGGCGGCCACCGGCGCGCTCACCGCCTCCTCGAACTCGGCCTGCGTGGCCAGGCTCACCGCCGGCGGTGGCGCCGCGTTCGGGACCCCTCCGGGCGTGGCGCTCGCGGCCAGGGTCTTCACCGCCACGATGAGATGGCCGACCGGCACGACCTCCGTCGGCAGCACGCCCTTCTCGAGGGCGAGCGTGATCTGCCCGACAAGCATCTGCAGCGCATCTCGGGCCCTGAGCATCTCGGTGATGATCGTCGAGTTGAGCGCGAGCTTGTTGTTGCGCACCAGATCGAGCAACGACTCCACCTCGTGGGTGAGCGTGTGCATCGGCGTGAGCTGCAGAAAACCGGATACGCCCTTGATTGTGTGGAAGGAGCGGAAGATGGAGCTGATCGCCTCGGCGTCGGTCGGGTTGTGCTCGAGCTGCAGGAGCGCGGCCTCGATCTGCGAAAGGTGGTCGATCGCCTCGGCATGGAACTCGGTGAGCAGCTCCCGGTTCTCCTCGAGCCGCATGTCCATGAGCTGGTCGGGCGGGGCGGAGATCGCCGCGCGCGGTGCGGGTGCGGTGGCCTCCACGGCAGCCGCGCCCGCGGCCTTGAGCTCCTTGTAGTGCACGGGCTTGCCGGCACGCATCGCATCGACCACCCGCGGATAGTGCTCCGCGAAATGTTGCAACTGCGCCAGCGACTCCTCGTCGAACGGCTGCGCCGCATCGAGGAGTTTCTCGAGCAGTTCGCGCAAGGTCTGCGCCGGCTGCAGCGCATCGTGGTGCTCCGCGAGCAGATCGCAGAGCTGCCCCAGCAGGCTGTAGGCGGGGATGAGCCCGTCGTCGCGCCCCGGTTGCGCGAGGATCGCCTCGGCCGCGATGCGGTTCGTGATGTCCTCGACCTGTTGCAGGAGAACGGGGGCGATGCTCATGGGTGCATTCGGGTGTTGCGGCTGGAATCGGATCGTTCCGGGCAAACTTTACCCCTGAATGCCACGGTCTTGCGCGGCTTCCCCGGTTCGGCCCGGTGGCGCCTCAATCCACACCGAGCCGGCAACCGTGCGCGCTGAATCCCGCGCCGAAGCTGCTCAACCACCAATCCCCCGCGCCATCCGAGGCGGCACCGCGCAACGCCCGTTCGAGCACGAAGAGCACCGACGGGCTGCTCATGTTGCCGCACTCCCGCAACACCTCGCGGCCCAGCGTGAGATCAACCCCCGGGCATGCTCGTTCGAGCGCGTCGAGCACCTCGCGCCCTCCCGTATGGGTCACGATGCGGTTGATCGGCCGGGCGCCGGGCCGGGCTCGCTCCGTCTCAAGCAGCCGGGCCACCGCGGCCGCCGCGAGGCCGGGCACCGCAGGCCGGAGCAGATTGCGCAACCGGCCCCCGCGAAGCTCGAAGCGCAGGCTGTCGCGCTCGGCCGGTTGGTGGCACGTGCTGAAGTCCCGGCACTGCAACCGGCTCGCTCCCGGTGCACGGCGCCAGATCGTGGCCGCCGCGCCGTCGCCGAACAGGCAGGCGCTCACGAGCACTCCCGGATCGTCGTCCAGGCAGAACGCCGCCGAGCACACCTCCACGGCCACACAGGCCACCACCGCCTCCGGTTGCGCCGCCAGCACGGCGTGCGTGGCGCGCAGCGCCGGGATCGCCGCCCCGCACCCTGCGCCCACCAGATCCTGCAGAAACAGATCCGGACGCAGTCCCAGCTCCTCGGCCACGTAGCTGGTCACCCCCGGGCAGAGGTAGCCGGTGCAGGTGCAGATCACCAACGCGTTGAGCTGGGCGGCCGCGAGGCCGGCTTGGGCCAGCGCCGCACGGAGCGCGCGCGCCGCCAAGCGCGGCGCCTCGGCACGGAACGCCGCGTTGAGTTCGTCGGGCGTGAGCGTGAAGACCCGTTCGATTTCCGGCAGCGCGAAGTGCCGCGTCGAGATGCCGTTGTCGCGTTGCAGGATGCCGCGCAGCAGCGCGACCGAGCGTTTGGCGAGCCGTCGCCGCTCCGGCGAACGCTCCAACAGATCCCAACACTCCCTTTGGGTCAGGGCGGTCGGCGGCAGTGCGGTGGCGAGGGCGTGCAGGTACATCGGAGTCAATGGAGGATGTGATACAGCAAGGCAGCGGGCAGCAGCCCGGCCCGCGCCGCCGCCCCGAAGAGGCATTGCCGGCGCCGCTGCAGCAGGAACGGATGAACCAGCGCCGCGCCGGCGAGCCGGAATCGGTATTCTCGTCGCAATCGTTTGGTCACGCATCGCACCGTCTCCTCCCACGCGGCGGTGCCCTGCGCCCACGCCGTCAACGGTTCCACCGCGCGCGCCGCGCCGTTGAGCGCCATGGCCATGCCGTCCCCGGTGAATGGCGGGATCATCCCGCCGGCGTCGCCGAGCCGCAGACACGGGCCCGTGGCGGCGCGGCGCGCGAACCCCAGGCCGGCCACCGCCGTCTCCGAGCCCGCCCGGACGACAGCGCCGTCCAGCCGCGCGGCGACTGTCTCCAGATCGCTCGCACGCAGATAGACGGCGAGGGCGTGCTCACGATCCGGACGCAAGCCGGCGCGGCGCCTGAACAGCCCGCAGACGTTCACCCAACCATCCTCCACGGCGGAGAGGCCGACGTAGGCCGCGTCACCGAGGTGCAGCTCGAGATCGTCCGCCAGCGGCAGGTTGCGGGCGTGCACCTTCAGACCGATCCACGGCGACGATGCCGCAGGGCGCCGGCCCGCCGCGTCCACCCATCCCGGAGCAAACGGCGGCGGTGCCTGCCGCGAACGGGTGTGCAGTTGTCCGCCAGTTGCGACGAACAACGACGCCAGCCGTGCATCCAACGTTAAACGACTGAGCGCGCGCGCCGGCGCGGCCAGTTCCATCGCCCAGAACCTGCGGCCACGGCGGTACCAGGTCGCGCGGCGGGGTCGCCCGGCGTCGGCCAACGCCGCCTCGATCCCGAGCGCCGCCACCGCCGCCTCGTCGAGACCCGCCATGAACTCGCCGCACACCCGGTGGCGGGGGTAGTCGCCGCTCTCGAAGAGTTCCACCGGCACGCCCCGCCGCCGCAACCCCACGCCGAGCGCGAGCCCCGCCAGCCCGCCGCCGATGATCCGCACCGCAGATACGGCGCTCATCTCCGTCGCTCCGCGATCAGCCGCGAGGATCCGGTCCAGGTCTCTGCGGTCTCCCAGCGCCAGAGCTGCGGATCGAGTGCAAGCAGTCCGGGCAGCTCGGCGCCGCGGAAACCGGCGGCGATGCTCACGCGACCATCGTGGCGGGTCACGGCGTGGGCGCGGAGCAACGGACACACGAGGTCGAACAGCCGACGGGTGCGCTGCACCCGCAATGGTTCGCTCACCACGATGAGCCGGGCGTGACGGCCGAGCTGGTGGCCGAGAGCCGCCAGATCGCGCCGTTCGAAGTGGTGCAGGAACAAGTTGGCCACCACGACCGGGAAACCGGCCCACCCGGCGAACTGGAGCACATCGGTTTGGAACCAAAGGGCGCTCTCGGGCCAGTTCGCCGGGCGGCGGCTGCGATCCAATCCGGCAAGCAACACGTCGTCGCCCATGAGACACGGGGCGAGTTCCCCTCCCCCGGCGCCGATTTCGAGGGTGCCTTCGCCGGGCCGACGGCGTGCGCCCAACACGCGAGCGCACCACCCGGCGGTCCCCAGCAGGCGGTTGATTCGACGCAGGTCACGCCGGCTCGCGCGGCTTGCAGGCGCCTCCTCCGCCAGGCTGTCGAGAAGCTCGGGCTCGACGCGGCGCGCCGGCGGCACCACGCGGGTGCAGCCCGGTGGGCACGAGGCGCGGGGCAACCTAGGCATCTGGCGGTGGCGCACCGCGGTGCCTCGCGCCGTCGCGGCGACGATTTCGTGCGAGGCCCGGGGCATCTACTCCTCGACCCCAAAGCCGACTTTGAGCGTCACCTGCCAGTGATGGATCTTGCCCTCCTGAAGGTTGCCCCGTGTCTCCAATACTTGGAACCACGAGAGGTTCTTGATCGTGCGGTGGGCGCGCTCGAGCGCATGCTCGACAGCTTCCTCGATGGAGGTGCTCGAGGTGCCGGTGAGTTCGATGAGTTTGTAGACAGGATCTTTCATGGTGTGCGGGCGCAAACCGCGTGGCCAGAGCGTTGGTCTGGGTCGGAGTCGCGGCCCCACGATACTCGGCGGTTTCGTCTCCGGCTATGGGCCGAAATCCCACTCCTCCCCTCGGGAAGATTGCGCCGCGCCGGCACTGGTCGCCCACGGAACGGGCCAACCCGTCGGTGGCGCTCCTCCAGCACGAGTGCCCTGCCCGCTCTCCCGCGCGCTCGCCCGTCGTCCCGCGACGGTCGATACTCGCCGCGCGACCGGCTCGATCACCGCCCAGAGGCGCTCGACCGGCCGCCCATCTCGACGACCCCGGTGGCGATGGCAAACCGGGTGAGGCCGGCGGTCTCGTGGATGTCGAGTTTGTCCATGACGGCTTGCCGGTGCTTCTCCACCGTCTTGATCGAGATTCCGAGCCGGGCCGCGATGTGTTTGTTTGCGGCGCCTTCCGCGATGAGCTGAAGCACCTCCGTCTCTCGGGAGGTGAGAGCGTTGTCATCGTGCCCCTTCCCCTGTGCTCGCGCTTTGCGCTGGTTGAGCGTGAGCCGGCGAGCGATGTCGGGGCTGAAGAACGCCTTGCCGGCGGCCACAGTCCTCACTGCCTCCGCCAACAGCGCGCCCGAACTCTGTTTCTCGACGAAGCCGACGGCCCCCACGGCGATCAAACGCACCACGTATTCATCGTCGCTATGCGCGGAGAGCACCAGCACGCGGGCCCTCGGATCGGCCGCGATGATGCGGCGCGTCGCTTCGCAACCGTTCAGCCGGCGCATCCCGATATCCATGACGACAACCTCCGGCTTGAGCTTCGCCGCCAAGGCCACCGCCTCCGTCCCGCTCGTCGCCATTCCCACGATCTGGAACTCGCCCGTGGCTTTGAGGAGCAGGGCCACGCCCTCGCGGACCACGAGGTGATCATCCGCCAGCAAAACCGTGATGGGCTTCATGAGGTGGCGCCCCGCCGCGCTGCGTCGTCGGGAACGGTGGCGCGCACGACCGAGCCTTTGCCCGGCACGGATTCGATCTCGAGGCAACCGCCCACCATCTCCACCCGCTCGCGCATGCCGACCAAGCCCAGGCGTCGCCCGCCGGCGGCTTTGAGCACCCGATGCACGCCGAAGCCACGACCGTCGTCGCGGACCTCGAGTTGGACCCCTGCCGGCACTCTGCGCACCCGCACTGTGGTCTGTTTCGCCCGCGCATGCCGGGCCACGTTCGTGATCGCTTCCTGCGCCACGCGGTAGAGCACCGTGCGTTTTGCGCTGTCGACCACTTCGACGCCCGGCTCGGCCGTGAGACGGATAGCGGGCCCTCCGGACCGACCGCGGATGAAGGAACGCAAAGCAGGGACAAGCCCGATCCATATCTTCGTCCTCGCCCAAGATCGCGTCGCGGAATGCGGAGATCGCTGTCGTGAACGTCCCCGCCTTTCCGGCGGCCGATCCGACGATCGGCGCGCCAGCAGTGGCCTGTCCCCTCGGGACCAAGACGTCGCAGGCCGCCTGCACCAGGCGCAGAAGCTCGTCGCAAGCGAATGGTTTCGCCAAAAGGGCCAGAGGCGAAAGCTCCCGCGGGATCTCGGCGGGCTCCCACGGCAGCGCGCCCGAAATGAGAATCGCCGGGTGCGTGAGCTCCGCGGCGCGGGCCCGGCGGATCAGATCCACGCCGCTGAGACAGGGCATGCCATTGTCCGTGACGAGGACGTGCACCGCACCGCCACACAGAATCAACCAACCCTCCTCGCCATCGCTCGCCCGGTCCACGCGGTATCCGTCCCGCTGCAGGCGCGTGGTTACGCTCTCCAGCACCACCGGATCGTCGTCGACGACGAGCACGCGGATGTTGCGCCCCCCGACCGCTCCATTGCCGGTTTCCTGCTGCAAGGGCGCGCCCACCATTCTGGTGGAGTCGGAAGGGAGTTGGTCGCGCCCTCCAGCGGAGGCACGGCCATTGTCCGGGTCCGTGTTCATAATGCGGTTTCCATTTCTAATGAGGTGGAGGGGCCGCGAGTATAGACGAACCGTCCGTTGGGCGAAATGGGGTGATGACCCACCGGAGCCCGCTCCGTTGCCACATCTGCCCGCGCCTGGCTCAGCGCGAGGCGTTGCGCGCACCGACCCGCCCAGCATGGAGATCTTTCACCCCGGCTCTCTCAATACACGCCGATCGGGCGCAACTCCACCAGCCGCAACACGACGCCCTGCTCCGCGCGCGAGGCGTTGAGGTCGACGGCGAAGACCAGCTCCCAGTCGTTCGCCTCCTCGGGATCGACGAGCACCTGCGCGACCGTGAGTTCGCCGGCCTCGCGGTTCTCCTCGACCCAGTGCGTGTGCCCAGCCGCGCGTCCCGCCGGATCCAGCCGGAACCGCCCGCGCGCACCGAAGTACGGTGCGAACAACGCCTCCAGTTTCCGCACCGCCGCCTTCTTCGCGAGTTCGATGCTGTCGCCGAGAGTTGCCACGGATGGCGCGACGCCGGACGGTCCGGCTGCGAGGTCCGTCGCTACCCCGGGCGCCCCGTCCCCCGCCCCCTGCCGTCCGTCCTCCGCGAGCCGCTCCGCCGCCGCCTCCCAGTCGCGCCCATTCACGTCCTGCAGGAAGCCGAAGATCGCCGCGCGGATCTGTCGCCGGAAAGCCGGCACGTCGCGCGTGAGGTCGTAGCTCGACGGCCGGGCGGGTTTGTCGCCCGTCTCGGCGGCCACGTAGTCGGGGTTGCGCAGCTTCTCCCACTCCTCGAGCAGCGAGGAGTCGATGCCGCGGATGAGCTCGCGGAAGTACGTCTCCATCTCCAGGACCTCCTCGGTCTTGAGCGACTCGGGCACGGTCTGCGAAAGCACCTTCCACGTCTGCGAGAGGTGCCGCAACAGCAGCCCCTCCATGCGCTCCAGCCCGTACTCGCGCACGTACTCGGCGAACGACTGGTAGCGTTCGAACATCTCGCGCGCGATCGACTTGGGCCGGATGTTCTCGCCCTCGACCCACGGGTGCGCCGCGGCGAAGCGGTTGAACGTGTCGTACACGAATTCACGCAACGGTTTCGGGTACTCGACCTGCTCGAGCTTCTCCATCCGCTCGTCGTACTCCACGCCGGCGGCCTTCAGTTCCGCCACGAGTTCGCCCTTCAGCTTGCTCACCTGCTGGCGCAGGATCGCGTCGGGGTCCTCGACGATCGCCTCGCAGAGCGTGAGCACATCCGCGGCGAAGGTCGGCGCCGCCTTGTCGAGCAGCGGCAACGTGTCGAGCAGCCACAGCGATAGCGTCTGGTGCAGCGAGAAATCGTCCTGCAGCTCCACGTTCACGCGCAGCTTCCGGCCATTCGGCAGCGGCGGCACGAACTCCACGATCTTGCGCTCGATGAGCGAGCGGAAGAGCTGCCACGTCTTCTTCCGCAGATAGTTTTTGCGCGGCGCGGTCTCGTGGCACGCGGCGATGATCGCCCGCATCGCACGGCAGCCGTCGCCGTCGCGCGCGAGCACCTGCAGGAGCATGCCGTGCGAGACGTCGAAATGCGAGGTGAGCACCTCCGGCGGCGCGGTGCGCAGCCGCTCGAGCGTCTTCTGGTCCCAACCGACGAAGCCCTCCGGCGGGCGCTCCTTCACGAGCTTCCGCTGCTTCTTCGGGTCGCCGGCCGCCTTCTCCTCGGCGCGCTTGTTGGCGATCATGTGCTCGGGCGCCTGGATCACGACGTAGCCGACATTGTCGTACCCGCGCCGACCGGCGCGCCCGGAAATCTGACGGAAGTCGCGCACGCTCAGGATCGCCGATTTCTGGCCGTCGTACTTCCAAAGCTGGGTGAAGAGCACGGTGCGGATCGGCACATTGATGCCCACGCCGAGCGTGTCCGTGCCGCAGATGACCTTCAGCAAGCCGCGTTGCGCGAGCTGCTCGACAAGCACGCGGTATTTCGGCAGCAGCCCCGCGTGGTGCACGCCGATGCCGTGGCGCAGCCAGCGTTTCACTTCCTTGCCGTACGGGCTGTTGAATTTGACCTTCTCCAGCTCGACGCCGAGCGCCGTCCGCTCCTCGCGCGTGCAGATGTTCAGACTCATCAGGTCCTGCGCGGCCTCGCTGGCCGAGCGCTGCGTGAAATAGACCAGGTAGATCGGCGCGCGCTGGCCGTCGAGCAGCGCCTGCACCTTCTCCGCCAGCGGCGTCTCGGAGTATTCAAATTCCAAAGGCACTGGTCGGCGGTCGCCGCGCACCGTGACCGATTCCGCGCCGGTCAGCCGCGTCATCTCCTCCTCGAAGAACGTCGTCGTCGAGAGCGTGGCCGACATCAGCAGGAACCGCGCGTTGGGCATCGTGAGCAGCGGCGTCTGCCAGGCGTAGCCGCGTTCGCGGTCCGAGTAGTAGTGGAACTCGTCCATGATCACCGCGCGGATATCGCTCTCGTGGCCGCGGTGCAGCGCGATGTTGGCCAGGATCTCGGCGGTGCAGCAGAGCACCTTCGCCTGCGGGTTCACCGAGGCGTCGCCGGTCATCATGCCCACGTTGTCCGGACCGAAGTCGCGGCAGAGCGAGAGGAACTTCTCGTTCACCAACGCCTTGATCGGACAGGTGTACACCGAGCGCTCGCCCGCGCAGAGCGCGCGGAAGTGCATCGCCGCCGCCACGAGCGATTTGCCCGAGCCGGTGGGCGTGTTGAGCACGACGTTCTTGCCGGCAAACAGCTCGAGGATTGCCACCTCCTGCTCCGGATAAAGCGAGAGCCCGCGCTCGCCCATGACCGCGAGGAAACGGTCAAGCACCGCGTCGGCATTGTAGGGGCCGGGCAGCGGCGCAAGCGGATGGTTCTGGGCGACGGCGGTCACCGGCAAAGCAACGCACGCCGCGCGGCGTCGTGTCGAGCGCTCGTTCCGGTCGGTCGCGTCGTGGCCGCGGCCACCGTTTGTGGAGACAGGGCGGAGTCGCTCGAACTACACCACCGTCAAGGCTCCGCGCAGCGCCGCCTCGGCTTTCGCGAACCACTCCGCGACGGCGCCATCCGTCTGCGCCTCGACCAAGAGGCGGACCTTCGGCTCCGTGCCGGAGTAGCGGATCATGACCCGCCCCGTGCCGCCGAGGGCCGCCTCGGCCTCCCGCAGCAGCCGCTGCACGCCGGGCAACGACTCGAGCGGCGGCTTGGCCGCCACCTTCAGTGCCTTCTGTGCCTGCGGATACTTCCGCAACGCCTGGCGCAGCTTCGAGAGCGGCTCGCCCGTGTCGCGCATCACGCGCAGCACCGCGAGCGCAGCGATCAGGCCGTCGCCGGCCGGAGAGACCCGTGGAAAGATGAAGTGCCCCGACGATTCCCCGCCAAGACCGGCGCCTTCGCGCTGGAGCGCCTCGCTCACGTAGCGGTCGCCCACGTCGGTGCGCACGACGCGTCCGCCGGCGGCGGTCAAGGCCGCGTCGACGCCGAGGTTGCTCTGCACCGTCACCACGAGCGTGCCGCCGGGCAGGTCGCCGCGCCGCAGTTTCCCGAGGGCGAGGAACGTCAGCACCTCGTCGCCGTCGAGCGCGGAGCCGGTCTCGTCGCAGAAGACCACGCGGTCGCCGTCGCCGTCGTGGGCGAGACCGAGCCGCGCACCGGTCGCGCGAACGCGGGCGGCGAGCTGCTGCGGATGCTCGCTGCCGACCCCGGCGTTGATGTTCCGGCCGTCGGGCGTGTTGCCGAGGAGCTCCAGCTCGGCGCCGAGCTGCGTCAGCACGGCGCGGGTCGTCTCGCAGGTGGCGCCGTTCGCCGTATCCAGGACGATCTTCCACCCTTGGAGTGCGCCGGCGGGCAGGCGGGTCAGCGCCTGCGCGATGTACCGCGCCTTGCCGTCCGTCACCGTCTGGATCGCGCCCCGCGGCAGCGGCATGCCGGGATGGCGGAGCAACGCCTCGATCGCCGCCTCCTCCGCATCGGGAAGCTTGAAGCCGGTGCCGGCGAAGAACTTCACGCCGTTGTCGTCGGCGGGATTGTGCGAGGCGGTGATGACCACACCCAACTGGGCGCCGAGTTCGCGGACCGCGAGCGACACGGCCGGTGTCGGCACCACGCCGAGCAGCCCCACATCCCACCCCGCGGCGGCGAAACCGTCCGCCACCGCCGCCTCGAGCACCGGTCCGGAGGCGCGCGTATCCCGGCCGATCAACACCCGGCGCGGGCCGGCCCCCAGCGTGGAGGCCACGTGACGCCCGGCCGCATTGGCCAGCTGGCGGACGAAGTCCGGATTCATCACCGGGTCGCCAAAGCGCCCGCGCACCCCGTCGGTGCCGAAGTAGAGTCGTTTCATGTGGGAAATTGCCGAGTCAGGTGCGGAGGGAACCGATCGCTGGGCGGCACGGCCGGGGTCCAGCCCGCCCGCTGCCGGAGCCGCCGCGGTCACCATGGAGCGCCTTCACTCCGCCCAGAACCGTCGCGTGCGGGCGACGTGACGCTTCACGGCGCCGGTGCGGAGGAGCTCCTGCACCTGCGCCACGCCGGCGGTGAGATCCTTGGCGCGACCGGTGACCCAGAGCGCGGCGCCGGCGTTGAGCGCGACAGTGTCTGCAATCGTGCGCGGCGCGCGGTTGTCCAGGAGCGCTTCGAAGATCGCGAGATTCTCGGCAGCATCGCCGCCCTGCAACTCCTCGAGCCGGCCGGACTCGAGGCCCGTCGCTGCAAGGTCGACAGGCGTGAGCGGACCACGCAGACGGCCGGCGCCGGCGCAATAGTTCTCCGTGGCAGAGGTCCACTCGTCGAGCCCGCGGTCGGAGCCCGGCACCCGCCCGTGGATCGTGAGGCCGGCGGTCAACCCGAGGTCGTGCAACGCCTGCGCGAGCGGCTCGACCCAGCCCTTCGCATAGACGCCGAACAGCTGGAACGCCGGCCGCCCGGGGTTGATCAACGGCCCAAGGATATTGAATACCGAACGTCGGCCCTTCGCGGCGAGCGCCTTGCGCACCGGCGCGATCTCCTTGAAGGCCGGATGGAATGCCGGGGCGAAGAAGAAGCAGAAGTTCAACTCCGCGAGCGAACGCTGCAACCGGTCGAGCGGCGCCTCGAGCGGCACCCCGATCGCGGCGATCAGGTCGGCGCTCCCGCACTTCGAGGTGATCGAGCGGTTGCCGTGCTTCATCACCCGCACCCCCGCCGTGGCGAGCACGAAGGACGTGGCCGTCGAGATGTTGAAACTCCCGGCATGGTCCCCGCCGGTGCCGACGATGTCGATCGACTCCGCGGACCACTCCGCCACGCCGGGATCGCGGGCCAGCATCCGGAACTCCGCTGCAAACGCCGCCACCTCCGCCGGTTTTTCCCCTTTCGTCGAGAGTGCCGAGAGGAAGCGCTCCTTCACCTCCGCGGCCACCTCGGGGGCGACCAGTGCCGCCACCGCGCCGGCCACCTGGTCGGGCGTGAGATCCTCGCCCGCCTCGAGCCGGGTCTGCAGTGATGGAAGCGCGCTCATCGTGTCCACGTTGCCCGCTCCCCGCCCCCGGCGAAAAGGAAAATTTCCGACTACTCGGCCGCGCCGGGTCGATCGAGCACCGCGCAGAGGTCGCGCCTCAAGCGACCTTGTGGCCGACGAACAGCCGCCCCGCCGCCTGGCGCGCGCCGGCGTGGATCTTCACCGGGACGGTTTCCACCCGGAATCCCGCCTGCGCCAAGCGACGCTCGAACGCCCGGTCCTCGCCCGCCGACCACACCACCAGTCGTCCGCCCGGCGCCAGCGCCGTCGCCAACAATCGGAGCCCGTGCGCCTCATAGAGCCGTCCGTTCGCGGCCTGAACCATCGCCGCCGGGCCGTTGTCGACGTCGAGCAGGATCGCCGCGTAGTGCCCCGGGGGCGCGCGCCGCACGATCTCGAAGACATCCTCCACTTGCACGGACACGCGCGGCTCGTCGAGCAGACGGCCGTTCAGCCCGCCCAGATGCTCCCGGTTCCAGGCCACGACCGCCGGCAGCAACTCCGCCACCTCGACCCTTGTCTCCGCCCCTGTCCGCTCGAGCACGCGGCGCAACGTGAACCCCAGGCCCAGCCCGCCGATGAGCACCGTCGCCGGACGGTCGCGCACCAACCTTGCCGTACCCACCTCGCCGAGGCTCAGCTCCGAAGCCGCCGCCTTCGAGTGCATCAGCTCACGGCCGCCGAGCCGGATGCAGAACGAGCCGTCGTGCTCATGCAACGTGAGCACCCCTCCGCTTGGGAGGCGCGTCTCGGCCAACTGTCGATGTGGTTTCATCCGGTCTCCGATCAACGCAAGCGGCACGGCCCGCCGCGAGCCCGTGTTTGCCGCCCCGGCGTGGGCCGGGGAACGCGGGCCGGCGTGGGACGCGCTTCGGCCCGCTCAGGCCTTGGCCCGGCGTTGTTCGTCGCGGAGGAGTTTGAACTCCATCGCGTCCTTCAACGCCTGCCACGAGGCCTCGATGATGTTCTCCCCCGCGCCGACCGTGCCGAAGAGCTCCTCGCCGTCGGCCGTCTCGACCAGCACGCGCACGCGCGCTCCCGCACCCTGCTGGCTTTCGAGGATCCGCACCTTGTAGTCGCGCAGCAGGATCTCCTTGAGCTGCGGAAAGAGCGGTTCCAGCGCGAGTCGCAGGGCCTTGTCGATCGCCCCGATCGGGCCGTCCGATTCCGCGACCGTGTGCCGCAACTCGCCGTCGATCCGCAGCTTCACGGTCGCCTCGGAGACCACCGGCTCGCCTGGGCCCCGTCGCTCGACGATCACCCGATAGCCCTCGAAGCCGAAGAACTCGCGGTGCCGCTCGAGCGCCTTCGAGATGAGCAGCTGGAACGACGCGTCCGCGGCCTCGTATTCATAACCTTGAAACTCGAGCTTCTTGATCTCGTCGATGAGCTCCTTGAGCGCCGGGGAATTCGCCTCCAGCTCCACGCCGAGCTCGCGCGCCTTCATCACCACGCTGCTGCGGCCCGACATGTCGGAGATGAGCACGCGCTGCCGGTTGCCGACGAGCGCGGGGTCGATGTGCTCGTAGCTGCGCGCGACCTTGTGCGCCGCGTTCGCATGCACGCCGCCCTTGTGGGCGAACGCCGACGCACCGACGTACGGCGCGTGGGTGTCCGGATTCCGGTTGGCCAGCTCGTCGACGAAGAGCGAGAGCTGGCGCAGGTTCGGCAACTGCGGCCGGCAGTGGGCATCGTATCCGAGTTTCAGGACAAGGTTCGGGATGACGGTGGTGAGGTTGGCGTTGCCCGTGCGCTCACCGAAGCCGTTGGCCGTGCCCTGCACGAGCACCGCCCCGGCCTGCACGCCGGCGAGCGAGACGGCCACGCCGAGCCCGCAGTCGTTGTGGCAGTGCATGCCGATCCTGCCCGGGCCGAAATGCGCCACGACCTCGCCCACGATCCGCTTCACCTCGTCGACCATCGTGCCGCCGTTGGTGTCGCAGAGCGAAAGGTTCACCGCCCCACCGCGCTGCGCGGCCTCGAGCGTCTTGAGCGCGTAGGCCGGGTCGTCCTTGTACCCGTCGAAGAAATGTTCGGCGTCGTAGATCACCTCACGACCGGCTTCGCGCAGGAACCGCACGGAGTCCTCGATCATGGCGAGGTTCTCCTCGGGCGTGGTGCGCAGCACCTCGGTGACGTGGAGCAGCCAGCTCTTGCCGAAGATCGTCACCACCGGTGTCTCGGCCTCGAGCAGGAGCTTCAATTGCGAGTCGTCCGCGGCCGGGATGCCGGCGCGACGTGTCGAGCCGAACGCCGCGACCTTCGCGTGCGTGAGCTTGAGCTGCCGCACCTCGTGGAAGAAGGCCATGTCGCGCGGGTTCGAGCCCGGCCAGCCGCCCTCGATGTAGTCCACCCCGAAGTGGTCGAGCTTCTCCGCGATGCGGAGCTTGTCGGCCACGGAAAACGAGATGCCCTCGCCCTGCGTGCCGTCGCGGAGGGTGGTGTCGTAGATCAGGATGCGGTTGGAGCTCATGGAGTGCGGAGGGTTGATGACAAAAAACCCCGGGCGCGATGGCCCGGGGTCTTGGAAACTCGGAAGTGCGTGGCTTGTCACGCGCCGTTTCCATGCCCGGGCCGGCGGCCGATGATAATCGAGCCGATGATCGAAATGGCGTTGGCGATCCGGACGGGCATGGCGTTGAGGAGCCGCGACGTTAGGAACCACCCGTCGTTTGTCGAGACGGGAGTTCCCGGCCGCGCGGCCGGCCTCAGCCGCGCAGCTCCTGCGCGCGGTAGAACTGGCCGCCGGACGTGCTGTCGGGAATCAACACCGGCACCAGCGCCCCGGGCAGCACGGTGCTCGGATCGTTCGGGGCCTGTGGGCCGCCGAGATCGGTGCGCAACCAGCCGGGGTCCAGTCGCGAGACGATCACGCCCGTGCCCTTCAACTCGGCGGCGAGATCGTCGGTGAACTTGTCCACCGCCCACTTGCTCGCGCCGTAGCCGGCGAGTTGCGGCGTCTTGTCGATGCCGGAGGTCACGTTGACGATGCGCCCCCAGCCGCGCTGCCGCATGGTCGGCACGAGCCGCGCGCACAGGCGCACGATCGCGATCACGTTCACCTGGAAGCTCCAGACCCAGTCCTCGGCGGTGTGATCCTCGATGTGTTCGCGCCACGGATGCATGACGGCGGCATTGTTGTAGAGGATGTCGACCCCGCCGAGCTCGAGCGCACGGTCGGCGATCCGCTCCACCTGCGCCGGATCGGAAAGCTCGCCGGCGAGCACCTGGGCCTCCGCGCCGGCGGCACGCACGAGACGCAAGGTCTCCGCGCAGGCTGCCTCCGAGCGGCCGTGCAACAGCAGGCGCGCGCCCTCCTTCGCCAGCGCCTCGGCCACGAGCCGGCCCACGCCGCGGCTCGAACCGGTGACCAGCGCAACCTTTCCGCGGACAACAGCTTTCGGCGATTTCATGGGGCCGATTGAGCAGGCGCCCCGTCCGGACTCAAACGCGCCCGCGCCGCCGCCGGCACCCCACTCCCGCGGTTAACGCATCGCGCCCACCCGCGCCCTCCCGAGGCCTCCGCACGATCCAGCCGCCTCCCCTCCCCGCGCGTTTTTGTGATACGGCCGTATCACGAAAAC
>JAEZSJ010000181.1 GCA_023443985.1 Verrucomicrobiota bacterium
ACGCCGAGGCAGGTGTCGATCGCGGCGGGCGTGGTGCCCCAGTCCTCGTGGAGCTTGAGGCCGATGGCGCCGGCGAGGATCTGCTCGCGTAATGGTTTCGCGGTGGCGCAGTTGCCCTTGCCGAGAAAACCGAGGTTCATCGGGAATGCCTCGGCCGCCTCGAGCATGCGGTGGATGTTCCACGCGCCCGGCGTGCACGTGGTGGCGAGCGTGCCGTGCGCGGGGCCGGTGCCGCCACCGAGCATGGTGGTGATGCCGGAGCTGATGGCCTCGTCGATCTGTTGCGGGCAGATGAAATGGATGTGGGTGTCGATGCCGCCGGCGGTGACGATGCAGCCCTCGGCCGCGATGGCTTCGGTGCAGGCGCCGACGATCATCGGGTTCTTCTTTTTGGTGGCGGGATCGGCGTAGTAGGAGCCGATGCCGGACTGGATACCGGGGTTGCCCGCGTGGCCGATGCCGACGATGCGACCGTGCTTCACGCCGATGTCGGCTTTGATGACGCCGAGGAGCGGATCGAGGATGAGGGCGTTGGTGAGGACGAGGTCGAGCGACTCGGCGTCGGAGGCGGTGGGAGACTGGCCCATGCCGTCGCGCAGCACCTTGCCGCCGCCGAACTTCACCTCGTTGCCGTAGCCGGCGGCTTCGGCGATGAGGTCGCGCTCGACCTGGACGAACAGCTCGGTATCGGCGAGGCGGACGCGGTCGCCGGTGGTGGGGCCGAACATCTCGGCGTATTGGCGGCGGGAGAGTTGGAGCGGCATGGCGGGAAGGGCGGGGCGCGGGGGGCAGTGGACGGAGTGGACTGTCTGGACGCGGTGGACGAAGTGGACGGGTGGCGGGCGAAGCCGGGGAGCGGAGCTAGCGCTTCTTCCTAGAGGCGGTGGCGGCTCGGCGGGGACTCCTCGCCCTACCGGCGGAGGTATCGAGTGGGCCGGAGACAAGGGCGTTGAGGCCGTGGACCTCGCGGACGCCGGCGAGGGCGACGAGTTCGACCCGTTTGGTGTCGCCGGCCTCGAAACGCACGGCGGTGCCGGCGGGGATGTTGAGGCGGAAGCCGCGGGCGGCGGCGCGGTCGAAGGTTAGCGCGGTGTTCGTCTCGAAGAAGTGGTAGTGCGACCCCACCTGTATCGGGCGGTCGCCGGTATTCACGACTTCGAGCGTGACGGTTGGCAGGCCGAGATTGGCCGGAAGCGCGGCCGGCGCGGTAGAAGGGATGATTTCACCGGGGATCATGAGTGCAGTAGCGAGTAGCGGGTAGTGTGTAGCGAGTAGTCCGGAACAAACGAACTTGGCACTTGGTGCTTATCCCTTGGAACTTCCGCGTCAGCGGATCGGGTTGTGGACGGTAACGAGCTTGGTGCCGTCGGGGAAGGTGGCCTCGACTTGAACCTCGTGGATCATCTCGGGAACGCCGTCCATGACGTCGTCGCGTTTGAGGAGCGTGGTGCCGAAGCTCATGAGATCGGCGACGGTGCGGCCGTCGCGGGCGCCCTCCATGATCTCGTAGGAGATGATGGCGATGGCCTCGGGATAGTTGAGCTTGAGGCCGCGCGCCTGGCGGCGGCGGGCGAGATCGGCGGCGACGACGACGAGGAGTTTTTCGCGCTCGCGAGGGGTGAGGTGCATGGGAGGAGGAGGAAGAACGGAAACGGAGACGACAGAAGATAACGAAGGGAACGAAGAGGCGGGCGGATCGCCTGCCCATCGCCTGGCTCAGGGCCTTGGGGCAGGCAGGCTCCCTGGTGAAGGGCTCTTCTTTGTTCTCTTCGTTTCCTTCTGTGGAGGTTTGGGAAATCAGACTTGGAGGTGTTCCTTCACGACCTCGTCGGTGAGGCCGGAGATGGGGCCGGCGGCGACGACGGCGCCACGGTCCATCGCATAGAAACGATCGGCGACCTCGCGGCAGAAATCGACGTACTGCTCCACGAGCAGGATCGCGAGCTGGCCCTCGGCGTGGAGCGACTGGAGCGCGCGCTTCACTTCACCGAGGAGGTCGTGGCGGAGTTCCTCCTCCTTGAGTTTCTTCAAGGTATCGCCGATGTGGTCGATGATGGAGGGTTGGATACCCTCGGTCGGCTCGTCGAGAATGAGCAGGCGGGGGCCGGTGAGGAGGGCGCGGCCGATGGCCAGTTGCTGCTGCTGGCCGCCGGAAAGCACGCCACCTTTGCGGGAGAGCATCTCCTGTAGAACGGGGAAGAGGGAGAAGACACGGTCGAGGGCGCGCTTGGCGGCGGGCCCTTTCACGCGGTGGACGACGAGTCCCACGTGAAGGTTCTCCTCGACAGTGAGGTGCGGGAAGATGTCGCGGCCCTGCGGCACATACCCGAGGCCGAGGCGGGCACGGGCATCGGAGGAGAGGCGCTGGATGGGCTGGCCGGCGAAGGTGATCGAACCGGCGCGGATCGGGAGCACGCCGGTGATCGAACGCAGTGTCGTTGTTTTCCCGACACCGTTGCGACCCATGAGGGCGACAACCTCGCCGGGATACACCTCGAGGTCGACGCCGCGCAGGATGCGCGAGCCGCCGATGTCGGTCTCGACGGAGGAGAGCTGGAGGCGGGCGGAGGACACGGTAGCGGAAGAGTGAATTCGAAAAGCCGGGGAGCTGGAACGGAGCAGGAACGCAAAGCGGAGGAGGAGGATCTGGAACTCAGGAAATCAGGAAAGGAGGAGTCGGAAGGGCACGGGGACACGGAGGAGGACGGGCACGGGAATGGAGAAATCAGACTGGAGAGTGCAGAACGGTGGGACCACCCGGCGGCGGCTGAATTGGGAGGTTCATCAATCTGCATTCTTCGTTCTTCATTAGCGTCAGCGTACCTTGCCGCGGCCGAGGTAGACTTCGCGGACCTCCGGGTTCGATTGCACCTCGTCGAACTTCCCCTCGCAGAGGACGGTGCCCTGGTGGAGGACGGTGACCCGGCCGTTCTGCGCGATCTGACGCACGAAGGTCATGTCGTGCTCGATCACGATCAGGCTGTGTTTTCCCGCGAGGGAGAGGAGGAGCTCGCCGGTGCGGTGGGTCTCCTCGTCGGTCATGCCGGCGGCGGGTTCGTCAACGAGGAGGAGCTTGGGCTGCTGCGCGAGCAGCATGCCGATCTCGAGCCATTGTTTCTCGCCGTGGGCGAGCAGGCCGGCGTTCCAGTCGCGCTTGGCGTCGAGGCGGACGAGCTTGAGGAGTTCGTCGAGGCGGTCGCGGTCGGTGGAGTCGAGGCGATGGAAGAGCGAGGCGAAGACGCCGCGCGGGCCCTTGAGCGAGAGGACGAGGTTATCCCAGACGGTGTGCTCGGTGTAGACGCTGGGCGTCTGGAATTTGCGGCCGATGCCGAGGCGGTTGATCTGGTATTCGTTGCGCGCGGTGAGGTCGATCGTGGTGGCGGGATCGGAGCCGAACTCAATCTTTCCCGTATCGGGTTTAGCGCGACCCGAGATGAGGTCGAAGAAGGTGGATTTGCCCGCGCCGTTGGGGCCGATGACCGTGCGCAGCTCGCCCTCGAAGAGGTAGAAATGGAGGTCGGAGATGGCGCGGAAGTCGTCGTAGGTCTTGTTGACGTCTTCGACGGTGAGGAGGGCGGAGGGCATCGGAGGACAACCGGAACGGAGAGGAGAATTGGGAACCCGGGACGCGGGAACGGAGACGATTCGGCAGCGGTGAAAGGGGGAGAGCCCGGGGACGGAGAGTCAGGGCTTGGCCGCGGCGGTGGGAACGGCGGGAGCAGCCGCGGCCGGCGCGGGGGCGGCGGGGGTTGAGGTCTTCTTCTTGAACCAAGCGCGCACCTTGCCCGGGATGCTCACGATCCCGCCGGGCAGGAAGAGCACGACGACGATGAACAGCCCGCCCATCAGGAGGAGCCACAGGTCGGGGATCGCACGGGTGGCCCAGCTCTTGAGCGCGTTGACGCCCACGGCGCCGATCACCGGACCGAGCAACGTGCCGCGACCGCCGACCGCGACCCAGACGACGGCCTCGAGGGATTTGTCGGGCGTCATCTCGCTGGGGTTGATGATACCGACCTGCGGCACGTAGAGCGCGCCGCCGATCGCGGCGATCAGCGCGCTGACGATGAAGACGAAGAGTTTGAAGTGCGCAGTGGCGTAGCCGGAAAAGAGCGCTCGGTTCTCGCCGTCGCGCACCGCCTGTTGAACGAGCCCGAACTTGGTGCCGTTCAGCCAGCGGCAGAGGAGGTAGACGGCGAGCAGAGCGACCGCGGTGACGACAAAGAGGCCGCGCTGCGTGGCGGCGTCGCGGATATCGTGGCCGAGGACGAACTTGAAGTCGGTGAACCCGTTGTTGCCGCCCATGAGCAGGTCGTTGCGGAAGAACAGCAGCGCGGCGCCGTAGGTGAGCGCCTGGGTGAGGATCGAGAAGTAGACGCCCTTGATGCGGGAGCGGAAGGCGAGGTACCCGAATATCCCTGCCACGGCGGCCGGCAGGAGCAGCACCATCGCGAGGGCAAACGGAAAGCTGGAGAACGGCTTCCAGAACGACGGCAGCTCCGTCCAGCCGAGGAAGACGAGGAAATCCGGGATCGGCTTCCGATACTGGCCGAGGTCGCCGATCATGCGCATGAGGTGCATGCCCATCATGTAGCCGCCGAGGCTGAAGAAGAGCGCCTGGCCGAGGGAGAGCAGGCCGGTGTAGCCCCAGAGCAGATCGACCGAGAGCGCGAGCAGGGCGTAGCAGAGGTACTTGCCCCAGAGATTGATCGTGAAGTCGGAGATCCAGCCCTGTTGGTTGGCGAACGGCAGCAGCACCACCACGACGACGGCGAGCAGGCCGACGGTGACCAGCTCGCCGCGCGAGAGGACTCGCGGGTTGCGATGGGCGGCGAAAAGAGCGGCGAGGCGGGACATGAACGGGAGGCGAGAGGAGAAAGGAAAAGGCGAGAGGGGCAGTGGGTGAACGAGGCGCGGGCTCGGCCTAGTCGAGACTGCGGCTGCGGGTGACGAACAGGCCGGCGGGACGCCACTGCAGGAAGAGGATGATGGCGACGAGCACGAGGATCTTGCCCAGCACGGGGTTGCCGAGGACCTGCTGGAGCGATTGATCCGCAAAACCGATGCCGGTGGCGCTGAGCACGGTGCCGGCGATGTTGCCCACGCCACCCACAACCACCGTCATGAAGCAGTCGACGATGTAGTTTTGTCCCAGTGACGGACCGACGTTGCCGATCTGGCTGAGGAAGGCGCCGGCGAGACCGGCCAGGCCGCTGCCGAGGCCGAACGTGAGCATGTTCACGCGGGCCGTCCGCACACCCATGCACGAGGCCATCGCGCGGTTCTGCATGACCGCGCGGATGAGCAGGCCGAGGGAAGTGCGCGTGAGCACGAGCCAGACGCCGACGACGATGAGCGCCGCGAAGCCGATGACGAAGACGCGGTTCCAGCCGAGGATGACGTCGTTCACCGTCCAATTCCCGCTGAGGAAAGCCGGGCTGGAGACCTGGACGTTGTTCGCGCCGAAGATCAGGCGGAAGAGCTGCTGGAGGACGAGCGAGACGCCCCACGTGGCGAGCAGGCTCTCGAGTGGCCGGCGGTAGAGGAAACGGATCACACCACGCTCGAGGGCAATGCCGACGAGGGCGGCGGCGAGGAAGCTCAACGGCAGCGCGACGAAGAAATACGCCTGGTAGCCCCAGCCGGAGACGGCGAGGCCGGGCAACGAGAAGGAGAAGCCGAAGGGGGAGAGCGCGAGCCCGGCGCCGAAGAGGTTCTGCACGATGTACGTCGTGTACGCCCCGACCGCGATCATCTCGCCGTGGGCCATGTTGATCACGCCCATCAGGCCGAACGTGATCGCCAGCCCGAGCGCGACGACGAGCAGGATCGAACCGAGCGATGCACCGCGGAAAATCGTACCCAAAAAGTTGACCATGGAACGGTGCGATTCGATCGCCCGCAGCGCCGCACGGGCGGCCTCGGCCAACGCGGGCTTGTTGGCGGCCTCGGACTCCTTGAGCGCGGCCTTGACGAGATCGGCGCTCGCGAGGGTATGGAGCTGCCTGAGCTCGGAGAGAGCCGCGAGTCTCGCGGCATCGGTCGGCGCTTTCAGCCCGATGAGCGCGATGGCCTCGCGCAGGGTGGTGCGGGCACGCGGTTCGGTCTCGGTGGCGAGGCGCTTCTCGAGGATGGGCAGCTTCTCGGCGTCCTGCGCGAAGCCGACGACCTGGATGGCGCGGAGGCGTTTCTCGAGATCGGGCGAGCCGAGATCGCGCAGGTCGAGCACGGCCTTCATGGCGCGACGCAGGGCGGAGGTATGTTCGACCGCGACAAGATCGACGCCGACCAGCCGGAGCGGACCGCCGGCGGCGTCGCGCAGTGGTTGCCCATCAATGACACGACGGGCTTCCTGAGCGTCGGAGGCATCCTTCTCGCCGACAAGCTCCACGGGAACGGGGTTGCCGTCGGGTGCGGTGTAGACGAAAAGTGAATCCTTGCGCCAGGCGTCGAGGAGCGCGGGGATCGCGTCGTCGGGCTGCCCAGCGAGGGAGGCGATGAGATCGCGCTGCCGGGCGGGCGCGTCGGCAAAGATGGCGTCGACGAGGATGGCGCGGGCGGAATCCGCGGCGTGCACAGTGCCGGCCAAGAGGAGGGCCGCGGCGAAGAGGCCGGAGAGCCGGAGGGCGGTGCGGGCGGGATTTCTCACTGCGCCGCGTAACGCAGGGATTGGGCCAACGAGGAGAGGCGGGAGGCGAATGAGGGGAGGCGGGAAAGGCGCGGGGGCGCGTTGGCAGAAAATGCGCAGGGGCTGGACGAAAAGCTACGAGTCGGTCGGGAGCACGGAGTCAGAAGCGACCTCGGGCGATGCGAGGTGGCAACGGACGAACCAAACGCGCGCGCGTTCCGCCGCGGCGGAGACCGCCGCTCTCGCGAGCGGCGCCACGAAGCAGAAAGGGCGGCGCCGGAGTGGCACCGCCCTTGGGCATGACCGACTGCCAGGAATCAGGACACTTACTGGAACTTACCCTTCAGCCAGGGCTCGCCGTAGACGTTCTCGAACGACTTCAGGATCTTGAACTGACCGTCGGCCCGGGTCTCGCCGATGTAGACATTCTTCGTGAGGTGCATGTTCGGCTGCGTCGTCACCGTGCCGCCGGGGCCGGCGAACGACACGCCGGATTTCCACGCGGCGCGCACGGCATCGACATCGAACGTACCCGCCTTCTCGACACAGGCCTTCCAGAGGTGGACGCCGTCGTAGGAGAGGACCATCGGCGAGCAGGTGACGCGGCCCTCCTTGACGATGCCCGGCACGGTGCTCTTCGCGAGCCAGCCCCTGAAGGCGGCGACGAACTTCCGGTTCGCCGGCGTGTTCAGCGACTGGAAGTAGGTCCAGCAGCCGAGCTGGCCCACAAGCTGGTCGGCGGGGAGGCCGCGGAACTCATCCTCGGAGATCGAGAAGGAGACGACCGGGCACGTCTCGGCGTCGAGGCCGGAGGCGGCGTATTCCTTGAAGAAGGGCACGTTGGTGTCGCCATTGAGGGTGGAGATCACGCAGGCGTCGCCGGAGGCGGCGAACTGTTTGATCTCGGCGACGATCTGCTGGTAGTCGGTGTGGCCGAAGGGCGTGTACTTGCCGGCGGAGATGATCTTGCCGGACTCGTCCTTGCGGAAACCGCCGCCGATGTTCTCGAGCGGCACGCCCTTGGAGAGCAGGTACTCGAGCAGCACGAGGTTGGTCGTCTGCGGGTAGACGTAGTCGGAGCCGAGCAGGTAGAACTTCTTCTTCCCCTCCGCGAGGTAGTAATCGACGGCGGGCGTGGCCTGCTGGTTCACGGCCTCGGCGGTGTAGGCTACATTCTGTGACTCCTCCTCGCCCTCGTACTGGACGGGGTAGAAGAGCAGCCCGTTGTTCTTTTCGAAGACGGGGAGCACGGATTTGCGGGAGACCGAGGTCCAGCAGCCGAAGGTCACGGCAACCTTGTCCTGCTCGAGAAGCTGCTTGGCCTTCTCGGCGAAGAGCGGCCAGTTCGAGGCGCCGTCGACGACGACCGGTTCGATCTTGTAGGTGTCGCCGCCGACCTTGATGCCGCCCGCGGCGTTGATCTCGTCGAAGGTGAAGAGGAGCACGTCGCGCAGCGAGGTCTCGCTGATCGCCATCGTGCCGGAGAGGGAGTGGAGCACGCCGACCTTCACGGTCTTCTCGGCGGCGTTGAGGGAGGAGGCGAAGCTGGCGAGCGCGAGAGCGGAGCCGGCGAGGAGTGTCTTCCAGGGAGTGCGCATGATTGGAGGGGGCGGAGGAGCGTGGAGAG
>JAEZSJ010000227.1 GCA_023443985.1 Verrucomicrobiota bacterium
GTGCAGCGTGCGACCGACCCCGCCGCTCGAGCAGCCGCGCTGCGCGAATGGCAGCAACTCGCCGCCCAGGCGTTCGCCGCCGGGCAGGCCGCACCCACGGCGGAGCAACTCGCGGCCGCCGTGCGCCGCGAGCACTCCGCTGCCGGCGAGACCGAACCGGATGTCTGGGCCCGCCTCTGGCGCGAAGCCGAGATCTGCCTCTTCAGTCGCGGCGCGGCGTTGCCGTCCGACTGGCCGGCTCGCGCGGCTGAAGCGCTCCGCCGCGCCCGGCTGCGGAGACTGCCGCTGCTCGCCGCGCTCCGTCCCTCGAATCTTTGGCCCGTGGTGACCCTGCTCGTGCTGGTGCTCTCGGCCACCGTTCCGCGGGCCGAAGCGGCGAGTGCCGGCGACGAGGCCTACCACCGCGCGGAGTTCGCCAACGCCGAGCAGATCTGGCGCGCCGGGCTTTCGATCACCCCCGAGGACTGGGCGGCCCGCCACAACCTCGGCCTCGCGCTGGCCCAGCAGGACCGTTGGTCCGAGGCGGCGGCGCACTGGGGCGTGGCGTTCCTCGCGGCGCCGCGCGACCCGTCCGTGCGCTGGCATCTCGCACTCGGGCTGGACCGCGCGGAATTCACCCAACCCGAACTCGCGGCGCTCTCGGCCGGCACCGGCCTGGCGGCGCTGGCCCGCCTCGCCTCGCCGGCCGAATGGCAGCGCGCGATCATCGGCGGGGCGCTGTTGCTCGCGTTGGCCCTGGGCTTGGCTGTCGTGGCCCGTCACCTGCCGCACCGCGCGCTGCGGCCGGCGGCGGCCCTCTGCGCCGTCGCAGGCGTGCTCGCCGTGGCGGGAGGCCTCGCGGGGTTGCGGATCTACGGACCGCTCGCCCACCCCGCGGCGGTGCTTGTCTGGCGCGCCACCGACCTGCGCAGCGTGCCGACCGAGGCAGGCGAACAGAAGACCGAACCGCTTGCCGCCGGGTCGGTCGCGCGCTGGCAGAAATCCTTCCTCGGCTGGGAGCAGCTGCTCTTCGCCAACGGCCAGACGGGCTGGACCCGGCGCGAGAACCTCCAGCCGCTGTACCCCGCGAAACCACGGTGACCGTCCCCGTCGCCGAAATCCAATGCCGACCGCTCCGCGCCGACGAGGTCGACGAGGCGTGCGCGTTGTCGCGCGACGTCTTCGACCGCCTGATCGCGGCCGAGCAGCCGGAGGAGGGCCGGCGGCTGTTCCACGCCTTCGCCCAGCCTGCGGCGCTGTTGGCGCGGCACCGGAGACGGTATGCGAGCTGGGTCGCCATGGCGGGCCCGCAGCTCGTCGGCTTGTTGCACATTCATGCGCGCAACCACCTGTCGCTGTTGTTCGTGGCGCCCGAGTGGCAGCGGCGGGGCATCGCTCGGCGGTTGCTGCGGCGGGCGCGGGTGGAGGGCGGACTCGTGCCGCCGCTCACCGTGAACGCCGACCCTCGTGCGGTACCCTTCTACACCGGGCTGGGGTTCACCGCCGCGGGGCCGGAGTTGCTCAAGAACGGCGTGCGCCATCAGCCGATGCGGCTGGGCGCGCTGCCACCCGGGATCTAGCCGACGGCGACCGCGGTCTCCCGTTGGTTCGCGGCTCGCGGGACTCGAGTCGCCGGCGCGGGTTCACTCGGTCTCCACGGGGTCCGTCCCCTCCTCCGACCTCTCCGGCTCGCGGCGCGCGGCGATGATCTCGAGGAAGACGTCGAACACCCGGGGATCGAACTGCGTTCCGCGGCTCTCCGTCATCGCGGCGATCACGCGCGTCGTGCTCCAGGCGTGCTTGTAGGAGCGTTCGGAGCTCATGGCGTCGAAGACATCGGCGACGGCGACGATGCGCGCCTCCAACGGAATCGCCTCACCCGCGAGCTGCCGGGGATAGCCCCGGCCATCCCAATGTTCGTGGTGGAACAGGGCGACCTCCGCCGCGCACCGGATCTCGGGCCACTTGCTGCCGGCCAGCAGCTGATGACCGATCTCCGTGTGGGACCGGATCGCGGCAAGCTCCTGCAGCTCCAGACCGCTCGGCCGATGGAGGATGGAGCGGAGCACGCCGATCTTGCCGACATCGTGGATGCTGGCGGCGAAGCGGATCCGCTGGACGCGTTCGCCCCCCAGCTCGAGCCGGGTCGCAATTTCGCCGGCGAGCTCCGCCACGCGCTCGTGGTGCCGGGCCAGCGACGGGTCGAAACGTTCACAGGCCCGGCCGAGGCGATGGAGAATCTCCTGCCACGGGTGCTCGAACTCGGGCTCGCTCGCCTCCAGGGGCGCGGGCTGGGGCGGCTGTGCGACGAGCTGCACCGGCCGCCCGGCGTGGCGGGCCTGTTTGTTGCGGTAGAGCTGCTCATCCGCGAGCCGGAGCAGCTCGTCGAGCGAGCGTTGCTCGTGGTGGTCGAGCAGGAGAAGCCCCGCGCTCGCCTCGAGCCGGAACGGCGAGCCCCCGGCGGCGTTGCGCGCGACCAGCGACTGCTCCAGCGCGGCCAGCGACTCGAGCGCGGCGCCGGGGTGCGGCTCGATGCCCATCGCGAGAAACTCGTCGCCGCCCAGTCGCGCGAAGAGTCCCTGCTTGCGGAAGGCGCTCCGGAGCGCGGTGGCGAACTCCACCAGGGCCGCATCGCCGCAGGCGTGGCCGTGCGTGTCGTTGATGCTCTTGAAGTGGTCGAGATCGAAGCAGGCGATGTAGCCCTGCGCGGTGCCGCCGCGGAGCTGCTGCAGGAGCTCGGGGTTGAGCGTGTTGAATCCGCGCCGGTTGTAGAGGCCGGTGAGTTCGTCGAGCACCGCGAGCTGGCGCAGCGCAAACTGCAGGCGGTGACGCTCGATGCTGTAGACGATCGACCGGTCCAGCTCCGGGCCGGTGCACTGCCCCTTCACCAGATAATCCTGGGCGCCGGCTTGCACCGCGTGCAGGCCGATCGACTCGTCGTCGGTCGCCGTCAACACCACGACCGGCACCCCGCGGTTCGTCTCGATCACCCGGGCCAGCGTGTCGAGGTCCGAACTGTCGGGCAGGTTGAGGTCGAGCAGAATGGTGTCGAAATCCCGGCTACGAAGGAGCTCGAGCGCGTCGGCCAGGTTCTTCCGCCACTCGCAATGATACCGACAGTGGACCGACTTGGTGAGCATCTGCTCGACGATCCGGGCGATGACCGGCACGTCCTCGACGAGCAGCAGGCGGATGTCGAGATGCACCCCGGTGCCGATCGGGGGAAGATTCATGGCGCGGCGGCGACGACGGACGGTTCGGTGCCGTCGTTGATGATCCGGGGGGTGAGGAAGAAGATGAGTTCGGTGCGCTCCTTGGCGCGGTGGGTGCCCGAGAAGGCCTTGCCGAGCAGCGGGATGTCGCCGAGCAACGGGACCTTGCGCTGGGTCGAGGAGGTCGTGTCCTGCACGAGCCCGCCCATGATGACCGTCGCGCCGTCGCGCACGCGCACGATCGACGAGGCCTGTCGGATGTCGATCACCGGCGCGTTGGTGTTGCCTGTCGCCGAGGTCTCGGTACGGACGAGGCGGCTCACCGCGGGTGTGATGTCGAGGGTGATGAGGCCGTCGCTGGAGACCTGCGGGGTGATCGAGAGGATTGTGCCGACCGTGACGGTCTGGATCGACTCGTCCGTCGAGAGGATCGGCGTGTCCCCGGTGGACTGGGTGGTCTTCGTGATGAACACGGGCAGGTCCTGACCGACGCGCACGACGGCGGGCTGGTTGTTGAGGGTGCGGAGCCGCGGCTTCGAGACGATCTTCAGGTCGCCCTGCTGGTTGAGGGCGTCGAGGATGGCGGTCACGCTGCCGCGCTGGTGCGCGATGCGGATCCCCGTGGCCGACGGTGTGCCACCGTAGACAGGGTTCTGCACGATGAGGCCGCCGGCGCTCGGGATCGACAGCGTGCCCGGAAGCGTCGAGAACGTGGTGTCGAGATCGGCCGAAACCTTCTGCCAGTTCACGCCGAGCTGGAACGAGTCGTTGAGCGCCACCTCGTAGATCTCCACCTCGAGGTCGATCTGCCGCACGACGCTCTGGGTGACTCGCTCGAGGTAGGCGGCCACGGCCTCCACGTGACGGTGCCGGTCCCGGACGAGCACCGTGCCGGAGAGGCTGTTCACGGTGAACGTTCCTGTATCCGAAATCAGGGTCTTGAGCTGCTCGTCGAGCTCGCCCCAGAAATTGATCGTCGTGGAGTTCGTGACGGTCATGGTCGAGCCCTCGTCGCCGGAGGCCCCGCCGGAGCCGCCGGAGCCCGAGCCGCCGCTCGAGCTCGAACCGCTGGAGCTGATCTGCACCGCGTTCGATCCCTGCCCCGAGCGCGTGGCATGGATGTAGTCGATCTGGAAGACCCGCGTCTCCTGGTTGCGAACACGCAACAGCCTCCCCTCGGTGACAAAGTAGTAGCCGTTGGCGTCGAGCAGCGCGTGCATCGCCTGATCGAGCGGAAGGTCGTGGAACTCCACGGTGACCTCCCCGTCGACATCGAGGTCCGGCACGATGTTCAGGTTGTTCGCACGCGCGAAGAGCGCCAGCGCCTGCTTCATCGGCACGCCCTCGGCGCGGAAGCTGAACTGCGGCGCGGGGCCGGTCTCCCCCACGGGGGCCGGTTGCGCGACGGCGCGCGACAGCAGGCAGGTGGCGAGCAACAGGGTCCCAAGCGTGGAGAGTGCGCGGGTTTTCATGGGGAAAGCAGTGCGACGGTCGAACCGGAGATCCGGACGACCAGGTCCTGGCCGACCGGCAGAAATGAACGTTGGCCGTCGTGTGCGATCCAGGCTCCCTCGCGGGTCGCACTCACGACGGAGAACCGGCCGAGCGTCTCGCCGGGTTCGCACACCCGACCATTCAGCAACACCAGCACGGTGGCGCCTTGGATCCAGGTGGCCGAAAGATGAAGACGCTCGGTCCGTTCGGGCTCGGGCATGCCCTCGCCCTCCTCGTCCGCCTTCGCCGCGGGGACAGCGAACGGATCGCGCACGGTGCCCTGCCCCCGCACCGCCTTGAGCGCGGCGGCGATCGAGAGGCGTCCGCCGTTCTCCGGCTCCAGCAGCTCCTCCTCCGCGGGCACGGGCAGCCCGTCGCCGGCGTTCACCGGTTTCGAGCCGGGGAGGAACTCGCGCCCGATCAGGAGGAAAGCGGCGACCGCCAGCAGGACGGCGAACCAGGGGCGGTTAAGGAGTTTTCGCATCGGGAGGGAGGACGGCGAGACGGGCGCCGAGCTCGGCGCTGAGCAGTCCCTGTTCATCGGCACGAACGGTCAGGCGCGTGAGCCCGCCGTGTGCCTCGGGCGGGAACAACTCCTCGAGCACGGCGAGGAGACTGGTGAACGGCGTCGGGTGGGCGGGCGTCGGATTCAGTCGCCCGCGCAAGGTGCGGTGAGCGAGCAGCGAGCCGGGCGGCGGCGCCACAACGTCGTTGGCGTGGAATGACGCGTTCCAGCCGCGGGCCAGGGCCACCTCCTGCATCGCCTGCAGACGGGCGGCGAGTTGCTCCGGGCTCTCAGCCAAGCCGGCCGTCGCAGTGGTGAGCGACTCGGTCGCCGCCGTGGCCTGCTCGTCCGAGGACGCCAGGCGCAGTTCGGCGATCTCGCGCTCGAGTTGGAGGCCGGGTTCGCAGGCGGCGCGCACGCGCCGGATCCGCGGCTCCTGCACGAACGACGACCACGCGAAGAGGCCGGCGAGGGCCACAAGCGGGAGCACCAGTGGCAACACATAGAGGCCGCGCGTCAACCGGCCGGCATCCGGCCAACCGGGGATCACGGTGAGCAGTTCCCACGCGCGGCGGATGAGGGCGAGGAGCCTAGTCTTCAAAGAGCGTGCCCTCCAGGGTGAAGCGTTGCTGCCCGGCCGTGCCACCGCCGGACGCGCGGCCGAAGGCGGTCTGGTTGTCCGCGAAACGGATGCGCAGGGGACCCGCCGCCAGGCCCGCCTGCAGCGCGGTGACTGCGTCGCGCGCGGCCTCCTCGTCGCCGGCGATGAGGCCTTCGCAATGGAAGCCCCAACGCGCCGTCTCCTCGTCCCAACGCGCCGAGAATTCCAGCAGCCGCGCGTCGGCGGGGATGGCGGAGGCGAGATGCCCGAGCAGGCGTCCCGGCACCGGCGGCAGCGAGGCTCCGTCGAGCGCCTGCAGGAGCTGGCGCGCGCGCTCCGCGCGGTCGTTGCGCACGAGCAGCGCGTCACGTTCGGCGAGCAGCTCGGCGTGTTGTGCCTGGACCGCCTCGATGCGGACGCGTTCGAGCCGCCAGGCGTCGTGCTGGTCCCAGAGCTGCTGGCCGTAGTTGGCCAGCCCGAGCCAGCCGATGGCCATCAGACCCACGCGGATGAACTGCGCCCGCCGCTTCCGTCGGATGTATTCCGAGATCAGGTTGACCGGGTGCGTCCGGGCGACACGGGCCGCGGCGGTGACCCACTCGGCCGGCTGCGTGGGCAGCACCATGACCATCTTGCCGGCGCCGCACTTCGCGGAGACCTCCTCGTTGGCGCGACCGGTGCGCGTCACCAGCCAGATGCGGTCGACGGCGACATTGTACTGCTGCTTCGCGTACAGAAGCGAGCGGTTGATCTCGATCGCAGCCCGCTCCGGGGAGTCCTCCAGCGAGGCGAGGATCAGACGGCTGAACAGGAGCGGCCCTCCGGCCTGCGCGACGACCAGAATCGTGGCGTCCGCCGCCTCCGCGGCGACCAGCACGTGGGCGCCCTTCGGGATCGGGAAGCCGCTCATCTCGCGCAGCACCGGCACGACCAGCGGGAAGATCCGGGTCAGGTCGAGGCGGCGCAGCACGAGCACGCGCCGGAGCTGGTTGTAGAAGTCCTGCGACATCAGGTGCAGGATGAAGGCCTTCTCGCCCTTGAGGCCGAGCGTGGGCTGCGGGATCCAGAGCACGGGCCCCTTCTCCTTCGCATAACGCGCGACCTTGCTCTGCAGATACGAGCGGGTCGCGCCGGCGGAGAACCCCGGCGCCGCCTCCGGCTGATGGACGAACGATTCCCCCTCGAAGACCAGGAAGGTGTCGGTGCCCTGGAACTCGACCGCGGCGAGAGCCGCGTCCAGCGCCGCGGCGAACTCCTCGACTGTGCGTACCGGCTGCGGGCTGCTCCACTGGCCGAGGGTCTTGCGCTGCCGGCGCACGCCCACGTGCAGCGTGCCGCGGATCCAGACGATGCCGAGCTGGTCCGTGCTGCGGCGCGAGACCTTGCGCCGCGAGGGTGCCTCCGGGGCGGCCACGGCCGGCGCGACGGTCGCTTCGCCAGCGAAATCCGGGACGAAACCACCCGGCTCCGGCGGCACGAAGCCGCCGGGTTCGGGAGGAACGAAGTTGCCGGGTTCGGTCATTGCGGAGTCCAGGTCCCGTTCTGGAAGTCGAAGGTCAACGAGCGCGGATCGGCACCCACGATGTAGCTGTAGTCGAGAGCCGCGGCGGCATGCGTCGCGTCGCGGTAGAGGTTCAAACGCGAGTGCCGCAGCAACGTGACCTCGGCGTAGCCACCCGCGTTGACCGTACCGAAGCTTCCGGTTCCGAGCGGGGGAACGAAATCGAAGCTGACCGCGGAGGGGCCGCGGTTGTTCAGGCGGAACGTGAAGCTCGCGAGCTCCGTGCGCAGGACCGGCCGCAGGTCGACGCGCTCGATCAGCAGATAGTGGCGCAACCACATCTGGTTGTTGTCGTCGAGCACCCGCCAGCTCGCCCAGCCGTTCCAGCTGGAGGTCGGCGGCACCTGGCCGTCCGGCGTGTCCCAGAGCTGCTGGAACTGGACCGCGCTGGGTACGTAGGTGGAATCCGGCAACGGAGGACCGGCGTGCATCGAGGAGACGAGGATGATCCGCTTGGTCGGGGTCGGACCCGGCTCGAAGAGGATGACGCGCACATTGTCCCGCCGGTTCACCGCGATGTCGCGGGTGGGGATGTCGGAGAATCCCGCGAGATCGCTGCACCAGCTCCGCTGAGCGAGGTTGGCGAGGTTCGGCCACGCAGAGGTGGGTGTCGTGCCGTTGGTCCGCAGGTAATCGTTCATCTGCTCGCCCAGGGTCTCGAGCGTCTTGCGTTCCGCATCCACAGCGGCGCGGTCCATCGTGCGGAGCACATTCGGCACGAGCACGCTCGCCAGGATGGCCATGATCGCCAGCACGCCGATCATCTCGATCAGCGTGAACGCCGCGCGGACAGGGGGCCGAGGGTGGCGGGCGGGCCGGTTCATCGGGCGTTCCAGAGTTGGAGGATTGGCAGGATCACCGCCAGGGCCACCACCCCGACGACCGCGATCAACGAAAGCATCATCGCGGGGTTGAACACCGCGAACACCACCTTGATGCGCCGCGGGATGATCTTGTTGTAGTAGTCGGCGATTCCCTGCAGCGCGACATCGAGCGTGCCGGAGGTCTCGCCGGTGGCGAGCATCGTGACCAGCGTCTGGGGAAACACGGGATGCTCCGCCAGCCCCTTGCTCAGCGGGCGTCCCTCGAGGACGCCCTGGCGGGCGGAGTCGATCGCCGCCGCGATTGCGCGGTTGCCCACCAGGTTGCGGCAAATCTCAAGCCCGCGCAGGAGCGGGATCCCCGAGCGGTAGAGCAGCGCGAGGTTGTGGCTCAGGCGCGAGAGCGCGATCATCGCCACGAGCGAGCCGAAGACCGGTAGCTCCATCTTCTGCCGATCGACCCACACCGCGAACTGCGGCTGACGCAGCGCGAGCTTGAAGCCTACCGGCACGGCGACCGCGAGCGCAAGCAGCCACGGCCAGCCCTCCAGCAGCAGCCGGCTCACGGCCATCACCAGGCGGGTGAGCGTCGGCACCTCGAGCGCGAGCTCGCTCAGCAGCGCCACGAACTTCGGCACCACGACCGTGAAGAGCATCAGCACCAGCCCGAGCGCGGCGACCATCACGATCACCGGGTACAGCAGCGCCTGGCGCACATCCGCGACCAGTTGGTCGCACCATTCAAAATACGATTGCAGGCTCGCGAACACCTCGGGCAGCTGTCCGCTCACCTCGCCCGCCTCGACCACGGCCGTGACCTCGGGGGTGAAAACCCGAGGGTAGGCCGCCATCGCGCGATGCAGCGGCACGCCGACCGACACCTGGTCGAGCAGCGTGGCGAGCACGAGGCCGCTCCGGGTGCCCTTGTCGTCCTCGGCCAGCCGCTGGAGCGCGTTGGGCAGCGTGATCCCGGCCCGCAGGAGGAGCGTGAGCTGTACGAACATACCGATGACATCGGCGCGGCGGAGGCGCAGGTTGCTCACGGGGGCTCGGCGCTCGACGCGTCCCTCCTTCGCCTCGATCAACCACTGGCCCGCGGCGCGCAACCGGTTCTCGAGCACCTCGAGGCCGTCGGCCTCGAGGGAACCCGTGATGGTGCGCCCGGCGGCGTCGTAGGCTCGGTAGCTGTACGCGGGCATGGTCAGGTGTTGAAGGCGACGCGGTAGACTTCCTCGAGCGTCGTGTCGCCGCGGAAGGCGCGGCGGAGTCCGTCGTCGAACAGCAGCGGCATGCCGCGTTCACGGGCGATCGACTTGATCTTCTCGCTGTCGCCAGTCGGGAGAAGTCGCACATAGGCGTCGTCGATCTCGAGTACCTCGAAGATCGCCACGCGCCCGCGGAAGCCCTGGTTGTGGCACTCGGCGCAGCCGGTCGCGCGCCACAACGTGGGCTCGCGGTCGGTCGGCACGGGCAGGTTGAAGGCCCGCAACTGCGCCGCCGGATCGTCCACCGCCTGCCGGCAGACCGGGCAGAGCCGGCGCACCAGGCGCTGGGCCACGATGAGATGGAGGGTCGCCGGGAGGAGGAACGGCTCCACGCCGAGGTCGATCAGACGCGGGATCGCGCCGAAGGAGTCGTTGGTATGGAGCGAGCTGAAGACGAGATGGCCGGTGAGCGCCGCCCGCACCATGAGCTGGGCGGTGTCCTTGTCGCGCGTCTCGCCCACGAGAAGCACATCCGGGTCCTGGCGCAGCAGCGTGCGCAGGCCGTTGCTGAAGGTGAGTCCGATCTTCTCGTTGATCGGGGTCTGTCGGATGTAGGGGAGACGGTACTCGATCGGGTCCTCGAGGGTGAACACCGCGCGCTCGTGCCGGTTCACTGCGTTGAGCGCGGTGTAGAGCGTCGTGGTCTTGCCGCTGCCGGTCGGGCCGGTGACCAGCACGATGCCGTGCGGCCGCGCGACCGCTTTGGCCAGGGACGCCTCGTCCTCCTGCCGCATCCCGAGTGCGGCGAGCTCCATCACGAGGCCGCCGCTGTCGAGGATGCGCAGCACGATGCTCTCGCCGTAGATGGTGGGCAGGCAGGAGACGCGCAGGTTGAGCTCGCGGCGGCCGAGGGTGAGGCTGAAGCGTCCGTCCTGCGGCAACCGCGTCTCGGATACGTCGAGGTTGGCCAGCACCTTGATGCGCGCCGTGAGCGGATCCTGGAGGTCCTTCGGCATGAGCATGAAGGGCTGGAGCACTCCGTCGTGCCGCATCCGGATGCGCAGGGAGCGCTCGTCGGGTTCGAGATGGATGTCGCTGGCGGATTTCCGCACCGCGGCCGCGATGAGCTGGTCGATGGCGCGGATCATCGGCGCCGCGGCGTCGTCGCCGGCGGTGCTCGCCCGGATCGCCATCAGCTCGTCGACGGTCTGGTCGAGGGAGCCGGCGCGGTCGTGCGCGCTGGCGAGCTTCTCGAGGATGTCGGGCAGCGGGGCGTTGAGCACCTCGACGCGCAGGTGCGTGAGCTGCTCGACCTGGTCGATCGCGACCACGTTGAACGGGTCCGCCATCGCCAGCGTGAGCGTGTCGGCGGTGCGCGCGATCGGGATCAGCCCCGTCTCGCGGCAGAAGGCGAACGGCAGCAGCGCGAACACCTCCGGGTCGAACGCGACCTTGCCGAGGTGGACGGTCGGCGTCTGCGCATCCTTCGCGAGGAACGCGCTGAGGGCCGGACCGGTGATGAAGCCGAGGTCCTGGAGGACCGTCCCGATCAGCTTGTCGGTGCGCTTCTGCTCGCGCAGGGCCAGCTCGAGCTGGTTCTGCGAGATCAGTCCGGCGTCGAGCAGGCGATCGCCGAGGCGCTTGGTCGGCAATCCTGGGGTGAAGAATCCCATACGATGGTACCTTCACCACCGGCGGCCGCGCCGCGGCGCCGGTGGCCCGGGATGACCGTCACTGATGCGCGAGGTAGATGTAGGCCGTGGTCAGGCCCGTGGTCGCGTTCGGCGCGGCGTAGACGACCTTGCCGTTGTTGTCGGCGGTGGTCGCATTGGTCTGCGAGAGAGGCTCGCCGTCGATCCGCAGGCTCAGGTCGCGCGCCTCGGCGCCGGTGACGTCGACGATGACGGCGGCGGCCACGCGGGAGCCGGCCGGCAGGTTCACGTTGCCGCCGTTGAGGCGGAAGTTGGCGCCGTTGGCCGTCGAGGGCGTCGCGGTGGTCGAAGTGGAGCAGATGATGCGCGACTGCGTCGCCTGGCTCGCCCCGCCGGTGGCGACCCACGCGCCGGTGGCGCGCGACCAGGTGGCTCCGGCGATGGGCGGAGTGCCCGGCTGTGTCCCGATTTTCACGACAAAGCGGTTCTCGAGCATGCTTGCGGTGATGAGCAGGTCGTCGAGGCGGGAGTTGGTGGTCGTGAGCGGGAGGGTGCCGTAGCGACCGGAGAACTCGCTGAGGGCGGAGCGGAGCGCATTCACGGAGGCGACCGCGCTGGTCACGCGGGAGCCGGCGATCGTCGAGAAGACTTTCGGCACGACGATGACGGCGAGGATGGCGATGATCGCGAGCACGCCGATCATCTCGATCAGGGTGAAGCCCGTCTGGCGACGGGTGGGCCGGGACGCTGAGGTATTCATGGGGTGTAAGTCCCCCAGTCATCGGCCTGATATGCCGGGACTTGACGACAGTTTCCACCCGATCCCGCCCGGGGATACACCCCGGGGCGGCACTGGCGCGTGGCCTCAGCGGCGGACGCGCCCGGCGAGTGCGACCATCTCCGCGACCGCGTCCGGGCTGCCGGCGCAGTACTGGAGCGCCTTCATCTTGAGGTCGAACTGCTGCAGCGGGAACGGCGATGTGCTCCAGAAATGCACACGTGCGCCGGTCTCGCGCGCGATGGCGGCCGCGGCGGCGATGTCCCACACCTTCACGGTGAAGTCCATGCACGCGTCGATCATGCCGAGCGAGGCGTAGGTGAGGTGGAGCGCGCCGCTGCCGAAGCCGCGGAGCTTGTAGTCGCTCAGGATCGCCGTGGCGAGCGGCAGGTGCGTCTCCGTGATCGGCGAGTGCGTGGCGACGATCCGCTCGTGCCGCCCGCTCCGGCCGAAGTCGGCCTCGAGGCGCTCGTCGTCGGACCACACCCCCTGCCCCGGGCCGCCGTGAAAGAGCGTGCGGCGCCCGATGTCATAGAGAAACCCGTACACCGGTTCGCCGTCGCGGAGCAGGCCCAGCGAGATGGCCACCACCGGGATGCCGAGCGCGTAGTTGTTGGTCCCGTCGATCGGGTCGAGCACCCACGACCATTCGCCGCGGCGCGGGAACGGGTTCTCGCCGACTGCGAGCTCCTCGCTGAACAGATCGTCGCCCGGGAACAGCGCGCGGAGCTGGTCGAAGATCGCCTTCGAGATCGCGAGGTCGGCGTCGGTGACGCGCGAGCCGTCGTGCTTCCAATGGCTCGCGGCCCGGCCGAACTGCGCGTGGAAGAACTCCACTTGGGACAGGACCGCCTGGCGGCCGGCGACGATGCGCTGCGAAAACTCCGGTGAGATGCTCATGTGCAACGCCGAGGAAGCCGGACCGCGGCGGCGACGCAAACCACGAAATCGCCGGTGGGACGGAGCGTCCCGCGCGCCCTACTCCGCCATCCGGAACGGCACGACGTACGTGCCGCTCTTGCCGCCCGGAACGGCGCCGACGGAGCGCACCCTCCGGAACGCCTCGACGACCGAAGCGTCGAAGTCGGGGCTGCCGGATCCGGCCACGATCTTGACGCTCGAGATCGAGCCGTCGGCGGCGAGGAAGAAGGAGACCCGGGCGGTGAGGAGCGTATCCACCGAATCGGGCATTTCGTGGGCGGCACGGAGGGCGCTGATCAGGCGGGCGAAATAGGCGTCGAGGGCCGGGGCGGTGGCCCGGGTGCCGTTGGTGCCGGCGGTCTTCATCAGATCCTCGACGATGCCCTTGGCGTCGATGCCGGGCGCCGGGGCGCTTTTCGCCGTGCGGACCTTCTGGTTGGCCTGCAGTTGCTTCTGGTTCTTCTTCTGAAACTCCGAATACGAGGTGGTCTTGACGCGGCTCGGCGGCGGCACGGGGACGGTCTTCGACGCCGGCGGAGCGGGCGTCTCCCGCACCGGCTCGGGCTTGGGGATCGGCACGCGTCGTCCCCTGGGGCGGTTGAAGCGCACCTTCGGGTTGTCGGACACCGGCCCGGGCATCTCGAACTTGTCCGCCAACTCCAGGTCCTTCAGGTCCACCAGGTCGAGAACGAGCGGATTCACCTCCGCGGCCCGCTTGAACCAGAGGGACAGCGCGACGACGAGCGCCACGACCGCGCCGTGCAGCACGGCCGAAAGCATCAGGGCACCGGGGGAGCTCGCTCGCATCGCGGAAAAGGAGGTCGGGATGGGATGCCTACTTCGACATCTGTGTTTCGAGGCTGATCCGGCTGAGGCCGACTTTCTTCACCTCGTCGAGCACCGTGACGACCTGCTGGTATTGGAGCGAGAAGTCCGCCTCGATCCGGATCACCGGCGGCGTGGGCAGATCGGCCAGCGCCTGGAGGTTGATGCGGATCTGCGCGAGGCTCGTGCGGCTGGAGCCCCAGTAGTAGTTGCCGTTGCGATCAACGGCGACGAGCTGCGCCTTGTCCTTGGGCTTGGGTTGGGCCTGCGCCGTCTGCACCGGCAGATCGAGCGGGATGCTCTGGCTCTGCGTGATGAGCGGGGTCGCGATCATGAAGATGATCAGCAACGTGAACCCGAGATCGATGAGGTTGGTGACGTTGAGCTCGGCCACCGGAGCCAGCCGCCGCCGTTGATGGAAATTGCGCGCCATGGGGGGGCTCCTCACTCCTGCGCGGTGGGTGCCTGGCGGCTCTCCGCCTCGAGCTCGATCCGGTCGGCCAGCGAGCTCGCGAAGTTCTCGAGCTCGGTGATCAGCACCTTCACCCGCGTGAGGAGGTAGTTGTAGCCGAAGACCGACGGGATGGCGACCACGAGGCCGGCCACCGTCGTCAACAGGGCCGAGGCGACACCCGGGGCGAGGGTCTGGATCGAGGCCGTCTGCTGCGTGGCCACGGCGCTGAACGCGACCATCACGCCCCACACGGTGCCCAGCAGGCCGAGGAACGGCGCTCCCGACACGATGGACGCCAGGAAGATCATGCTCGACTCGTAGCGCAGCGTCTGCCGCGCGAGCGCGCGCTGGATCGCGTTCTCCGCCTGCTCGAGGCTCGAACGCAGGTTCTGCTCGCCCCGATCCCGCCCGAGCTGGTCCGCCCGCGCGTGGGCCTCGAGGGCGTCGGCGAAGAGGTCGCCGTAGGGGATCGAGCGCTTGGTGCGCAGGTTCGGGGAGACTGCGAAGAGCCGCTGCTGATCCCGCAGATGGTATTCAAAAGCCTCGTTCATGGCGCGAAGCTTCTTCAGCTCGAGGTGTTTTCCCAACATCAGCGACCAGGCGAAGACGCTGAAGAGGACGAGCACCACGGTGATGGCCTGGCCGACAAGGTCGGACTGGGCGAACACCTGCAGGAGGTTGATGGCGGCGAGCGGCACGGGGGAAAGGGACACGAGGACGGACATCGACCGGAGTGTTGCGCACTCGCTCTCGTCGCTTCAACGGAATTTCCGGCATCAATGGCCCCGCACTCCGCCCTCGTGAACCGACGCGCCGGCGCACCGCTGTCGCCGCCCGCGCAAGGCGCCGCACCTGCCGCACGTGCCTCCGGCCCGGCCGCCGCCCGCGAACCGGGCCCCTCCCACTGATCCTCCCTTGGCCTCCCCTCGCCTACCGCCGATGTAACATATTGTATTACATTGGGCGGCGGGCGGCGCCACGCGCCTGGCGCCAATCGCAGCGAACTCGGTGAGGACGGGCATGCCCTCGGTCTTTTCCGTTGCCGCGCGTTTTCCCCGGCCTTTCCCTCGTCGCCTCGTACCGGCCCGTCTCACCCTCTCCCACCGAAATCCCAGTGAACCTCCGCGGCAAATTCATCACCTTCGAAGGCTCCGAGGGTTGCGGCAAAACCACCCAGATCGAGCGCCTTGTCCGGCGCCTCCATCATTCCGGGATCGAGACGTTCGTCACCCGCGAGCCGGGCGGCACCGAGATGGGCGAGGAGATCCGCACCCTCCTGCTCCACCACCGCGCCGGCGGGGCCATGGCCGCCGAGACCGAGTTGCTGCTCTTCGCCGCGGCCCGCGCCCAGCTCGTGCGCGAACGCGTGGCCCCGGCGCTCGCCGCCGGGCAGGTCGTCATCAGCGACCGCTTCCTCGACTCGACCACCGTCTACCAGGGCGCCGCGCGCCGGCTCGCGCCCGAGGCGGTCGCCCGCATCAACCATTTCGCCGTCGGCCACCACCTGCCCGATCTCACCCTCGTCCTGGATGTGCCGGTCGAGGTCAGCCGGGCGCGCGTACTCGGCCGCGGCGACGGCCGGCCGGACCGCATCGAGCAGGAGTCGGCCGAGTTCTTCGCCCGCGTGCGCTCCGGCTATCTGTCGCTCGCCGAGGCCGAGTCGCGCCGCGTGGTCGTGATCGACAGCACGCGCCCGCTGGACGAGGTGGAGGCGCTCATCTGGAAAACCGTTCATGAACGCCTGGCCTGACTCCATCGCCCGCACCCCCGCCGCCGCCGTCCTCGACCGGGCCCTGGCCAACGGCCGGCTCGCGCACAGCCTCATTTTCCAGGGCGACAACCTCGCATTGCTCGAGACCGCCGCCCTCGCGCTCGCCGACCGCCTGCTCAACCCGGCCGAGACGCCGCAGGTGTACCC